>URWH01000200.1 GCA_900551515.1 uncultured Porphyromonadaceae bacterium | reverse complement strand
TACTCGACGACTGACAGCCCTGCCGTTAACATTTATTATTAAACAAGCTCTTATAAGATCTTACAATCCCGGCGTCAGCCACGCTCACCCGTAGATCTCGCTCAGACGGCCATAATAGCGCTCGGGCGAGAATTCGTCGAGGGCCCGACGCTGGATGGAGGCGTTGTCCCACGGCTTGTCCCAGGCAGCGGCGACGGCGGCTTTCAGCGACTCGGCGTTGCCGCTCTCGAAGGTGACGCCGCGGCTGTCGGTCGCAAGCTCGGGGATGCCGCCGATGGCAGCTCCCACAACCGGCGTGCCGGCGCAGAACGACTCGATCACGCCGAGCGGATTGTTCTCGTAGCACTCGCTGGGCATCACCGACATGCGGGCGCCCGAGGCGATGTCGCGTACGCAGTCGGCGTCGACGCGGCCCGTAAACTCGATGTTGTCGCAATGGCCATATTCCTTTCTGAGCGTCTCGGCCAGAGGCCCGTCGCCGGTCACTACCAGCTTGTAGGGCAGGTCGGCGGCCGCTTTCAGCAGCGTGGCCACGCCTTTCTCCGCCGACAGGCGCCCGATATAGCAGTAGTAGTCGCGCGCTGCCGCCGAGGGGTCGACGCGGCGGTATGACTCGATCATCTCGGGCGCTATGAAATTGCTCAGCGTGGTCAGCTTGTCGCCGTCGAAATGCCCCTGGCGCATCTTGCCGGCCATGAACGCACTCGGGCAGATAAACAGGTCGGTGTCGTGCTGCAGGCGCTTGCGGTTCCACCGCCATGCCTCCATGAGGGCTATGGCGCTGGCGGCCGCCGACCCTTTCATGCATCGCGTTTTCAGCACCGGCAACTTGCCATGGAAGCAGAGCTCGCACGGCTTGCCGTCGCGCAGACAGGAATATGCCGGACACAGCAGTTTATAGTCGTGGAGAGTCCACACCACGCGGATGCCGCGGCGGTGTGCCATGCCGGCAACCACGGGCGACAGATAGGAATGGATGTTGTTGAGGTGCACCACGTCGGGGCGGAACTCGTCGAGCAGCCGTGCGAAACGCGCTTTCACATCACCCATGCCGAGCGTGCGCTTCACCGCTTTCAGCTTGGCGCCGATGCCGCCGCCGAAGTTCACCTCCGAGGGCCAGTAGCCCGACCATTCCGAGGTTTCATTCTCGCCATAATCCATAGCGAAAATGGCTGTTTCGTGACCGTGCTCGCGGAGCATCCTTTCGAGATTGAGGGCATAGATGCAGTCGCCTCCGCGGCGATAATAAAATTTCGTGACGATGATAACGCGCTTTTTCATATCGCCAAAAGTACTAATTTTTTGGCCAATTTTCAAATAATGTCAAAATTCCCGTCAAAACGCAGATTAAATTCGCACTTGCTTGTTTAATCTGCGAAGCGAAAATTGTGCCGAAAAATATTGCTGGATAGAAATTTATAGCTATCTTTGCAGCGCAATCGGCGGCGCGCCTTCATGGCGGGTCGGCTTGTTGCGCTTTAATTAACCCTATTTATTAACTAATTTAAATGACTGAAGAAGTAAAAAACACCCCCATCGAAGACTTCGACTGGGATGCCTATGAGAATGGAGATGCTCAGGGCGAAAAGACTCGTGAAGAACTCACTAAAACTTACGACGAGTCGCTCAACACCGTCAAGGACAAAGAAGTAATCGAAGGTACCATCATCGCCCTCAACAAACGTGAGGCCGTGGTTAACATCGGCTACAAATCCGACGGCATCATCCCCATGAATGAATTCCGCTACAATCCCGATCTCAAGATCGGCGACGTTGTCGAGGTGTTCATCGAAAACCAGGAGGACAAGAAAGGTCAGCTTATCCTCTCTCACCGCAAAGCCCGCGCAGCCCGCTCCTGGGACCGCATCAACGAGGCTCTCGAAAAAGACGAAATCATCAAGGGCTACATCAAATGCCGCACCAAAGGCGGCATGATCGTCGACGTGTTCGGCATCGAGGCCTTCCTCCCCGGCTCACAGATCGACGTACGCCCCATCCGCGACTACGATGTTTACGTTGGAAAGACCATGGAATTCAAGGTTGTCAAAATCAATCAGGAATTCAAAAACGTCGTGGTGTCGCATAAAGCGCTCATCGAAGCTGAGCTCGAACAGCAGAAACGCGAAATCATCGCCAAACTCGAAAAAGGTCAGGTGCTCGAAGGTACCGTCAAAAACATTACCTCCTACGGCGTATTCATCGACCTGGGCGGCGTCGACGGCCTTATCCACATCACCGACCTCAGCTGGGGCCGCGTAAGCCATCCGCAGGAACTCCTCCAGCTCAACCAGAAGATCAACGTCGTGATCCTCGACTTCGACGACGAGAAAAAACGCATCGCTCTCGGTCTCAAACAGCTCATGCCCCATCCCTGGGACGCTCTCGACCCCAACCTCAAAGTGGGCGACAAAGTCAAAGGCCGCGTAGTGGTTATGGCCGACTATGGTGCATTTATCGAAATCGCTCCCGGTGTCGAAGGCCTCATCCACGTCAGCGAAATGTCGTGGAGCCAGCACCTCCGCTCGGCTCAGGACTTCATGAAAGTAGGCGACGAAATCGAAGCCGTCATCCTCACCCTCGACCGCGAGGACCGCAAGATGAGCCTCGGCATCAAACAGCTCAAAAACGATCCCTGGGAAAACATCGAGACAAAATATCCCGTCGGCTCGAAACACACTGCAAAAGTGCGCAACTTCACCAACTTCGGCGTATTCGTCGAAATCGAAGAAGGCGTCGACGGTCTGATCCACATCTCCGACCTCTCTTGGACCAAGAAAATCAAACACCCCAGCGAATTCACTCAAATCGGTGCCGACATCGACGTCGAAGTACTCGCTATCGACAAAGAAAACCGTCGCCTCAGCCTCGGCCACAAGCAGCTCGAGGAGAACCCCTGGGATGCCTTTGAAACCGAATTTGCCGTAGGCTCGATCCACGAAGGCACAATCTCCGAAGTATTTGACAAAGGCGCTGTCGTAGCCCTCGAGCACGGCGTAGAAGGCTTTGCAACGCCCAAGCACCTCGTCAAAGAAGACGGAACACAGGCCAAGGCCGGTGAGACCCTCCAATTCAAGGTCATCGGATTCAACAAGGACAGCAAGCGCATCATCCTCAGCCACAGCCGCATCTTCGAAGACGAAGCACGCGCCGAGAAAGAAGCAGAGCGCAAAGCCAAACGTGCCACCCGCGCACCCAAGGCCGAAGAAGCTCCCGCAGCCCTCAACGCCCCGTTAGAGAAGACCACCCTCGGCGACCTCGAGGCACTCGCAGCCCTCAAAGAAAAACTCGCCAACGACGAGAAATAATAAGCCTCGCGCTTAACCACCCATAACGCGGCGGCGGAACCCCTTCCGGGTCCCGCCGCCCGCTTGTTTTATAGCGCCTTAAAATTATTTTGTGCCGACTATTGCCCAAATAAAAATAAAGGCCTAAATTTGCGATGTTGATTGACGCCAAAATCCCTGCCATTGAGATGCGGCGTCACGACAAACATAATATAAAAGCGTTTATCCGCGCTGATTCTTGACGAACAGGAATTCTCGCAAAATTTCATATCAAAGTCAAGGGTTGAGCAACGGTAGATGCCCGTGGATATATGATTTTCTTGCTTTCGGCAATGTATTTCGAGAGAAATATGGCCGGACGCTATGATTGCATATACGAGCGTGGGCTTCTGCGTTGCCGTCCGACATAGATAGGGCAATGCGAGAAGCCTCCAATCGTAGGACGGTAACAGATACAGATTCCTACGCTTTTTCATTTCAACTTTTTAACGCCGACGAGAGGGGTCCTGAGGCACGGAGAATAAAGAATGAATGCAATTTTGATGGTTGTTTCCGCGATAAGCTTCATTTCTGCTTTTGGCATTCATATGTTTGCCAAAAACGAGGCAAGATACGACTTTTCGTCGTGGTGTGGGTATATGGATGTGCCTTGGATGTCTGCAATTCCATGGGTTAGTGGTTTTGTATTGGCTGTTATACCCGAGGCTTTGCTTTTCAAACTGTTTTGGGTATGGATGTTCCTTATTAACCTTGTGGTGGTATTTGTTCTCGGACCTCTGTTGGCAAGAATGTTTCTGAAAAGGTTTGCAACCGGTAAAGGTGCAGGCTATGATATTATAGTTGCCA
>URWH01000199.1 GCA_900551515.1 uncultured Porphyromonadaceae bacterium | reverse complement strand
TACCCCCTCTGCTGCCGCTGAAGCCGGCCGAATGGATGAAGGGCACAGCGCTGGCCAAGCAATATGACGACCGCTGCCGCGAGCAGCTGCTCGACGAGATCAACGTGGCCTACGTGGCTATGACGCGCGCCGTCAACGAGCTGTCGGTGTGCTATCCTCTCGCGGGCAGCAAATCGGGGCGCGACAATCTCAACGACATCATCATGCAGGCCCTGGGCAGCGTGGCCACCGAGCGCACCGAAGAGAGCGAGGACGGCACGGAGCTGGTGAGTGACACCATCGGATCGCCCACAACACGCGAGGCCGACAAAAAAGAGGAGCGGAGAGCGCTCGACCCCGAAGGCACCGTCGACATGGAGCCGTATGTCACCGCCGACCGCGACGACCTGTGGGGCAAGCTCGACATAGAGCGATATGTGGACTACGGCATGGCGCGCGGGCGCGGCATCGTGCTTCACGACGTGCTGTCGCGAGTGCGTCATCCCGAGGAGCTGGAAAGCGCGGTGCGCTATTGCAGCTACCGCGGGCGGTTGCCTCGCGAGGCAGCCGACGAAGTGTGCGCCTATCTGTCGCGCGAGCTGAAGCGCGACGATGTGGCGGGATGGTTCAACGGTTACCGGCGAGTGATATGCGAGCGCACGCTGGTGCTGGCCAACGGCGATGTGTGCCGTCCCGACCGCGTGGTGTGGCGAGCCGACGGACATGTCGATGTTGTCGACTATAAGTTTGGCGAAGAGAAGCCCAAGCTTTACGGCAATCAGGTGAGAGCCTACATGGAAGCGCTGCGTGCGGCGGGAAACACCGGCGTGCGCGGCTACCTGTGGTATGTCGACTCCGGCATCATTCGCCGGGTGGAAGCATAGCCGCCATCTCGGCGGCTGTCAGGCCCGTGAGCGGATGGCGCCAGGCGGGCGAGAGCTGCATCATGGGGACGAGGACAAACCGCCGCAGGTGCATGCGCGGATGCGGGAGCGTGAGTTCGGGCGTGTCGACGACGCAATCGCCTATGGCAATGAGATCTATGTCGATGACGCGGTCGGCGTAAGAGCCGTCGGGGCGCCGGTGCGGCGTCGTGCTGACGCTGCGCTGGGCCTCGTGCAGGCGCCGCAGCACTTCGAGCGGGGGGAGCGCGCCGGTTTCGATTTCGAGGCCGAGATTCAGGAAAGCATTATCGCTGTGATAGCCCCACGGCGCCGACTCGATGATGTCGGAGAGGCGGGCGGACGCGCCGAAAGCGCTCTCAACGGCAGCGACCGCACGGGCTAAAGCAGCCCGGCGGTCGCCGATATTGGAGCCTATGTTGATGTGGGCTATGGGCATGATCGGGAGGGGACCGGAGAACTCAGAGAGCTCGGAGGGCTCGGAGAACTCAGGAGTCTTAGAGCCTATTCTACAAAATTTGTTAACGTCAGGGGCGCAGCAGTGCATCAGATTTGGTGCTGTGAGCGATTGAACATAGCGGACTATGCGATTGAGCCACAGCGCCGAAGATGATGTGCTGATGCGATCCTCGTTATTTCTGACATATTTTCTTGTCGTGAATACATTAACAGATTTTTGGAATTAGCTCCAATTAATATTATTATTTTTTACTGACCGGCGTCTTTCCGGCGACTTTCTTCGAGTCTCATCAGTCACGATGCCCGCATCGTTCCTTCTTCAACTCAAGAAATTCACTCGAAAATACGCCGCCCTGACGTTAACAAATTTTGTGGAATAGGCTCTTAGAGTGATTTCTTCACTTCCACTTCTTCAAAGCACTCGATGATGTCGCCTTCGCGGACGTCGTTGTAGCCGTTGATGTTGAGGCCGCAATCGTAGCCCGACACCACTTCCTTGACATCGTCCTTGAAACGCTTGAGCGAGCCGAGGTCGCCGGTGTAGCGCACGATGCCGTCGCGGATGAGGCGCACCTTGCAGTTGCGTTTGATGCGACCTTCGCGCACCATGCAACCGGCCACGGTGCCGACCTTGGATATCTTGTAGGTCTGGAGCACTTCGGCGGTGCCTGTCACCTCTTCCTTCACTTCGGGGGCGAGCATGCCTTCCATGGCGTCCTTCACCTCCTCGATGGCCTGATAGATCACGGAATAGAGGCGTATGTCGACGCCTTCGCGCTCGGCGGCGCGGCGTGCGGCCAGCGAGGGACGCACCTGGAAACCGATGATGATGGCGTCGGAAGCGGCTGCCAGAGTGACATCGCTTTCGGAGATCTCGCCGACGGCCTTGTGGAGCACGTTGATCTGGATCTCTTCGGTGGAGAGCTTGATGAGCGAGTCGGAGAGGGCTTCGATGGAGCCGTCGACGTCGCCTTTGACGATGATGTTGAGTTCCTGGAAATTGCCGATGGCGCGGCGGCGGCCGATATCCTCGAGGGTGAGGATCTTCTTGGTGCGGAGGCCGAGCTCGCGCTGGAGCTGCTCGCGCTTGTTGGCGATCTCCTTGGCTTCCTGCTCCGATTCCATGACGTTGAAGGTGTCGCCGGCTGTCGGGGCACCGTTGAGGCCGAGGATCAGTGCCGGCGTGGAAGGACCGGCCTCACGGATGCGCTGGTTGCGTTCGTTGAACATGGCTTTCACCTTGCCGTAGTGGGTGCCGGCGAGGATGGTGTCGCCGACGCGGAGGGTGCCGTTTGACACGAGGACTGTGGCCACATATCCGCGGCCTTTGTCGAGCGACGATTCGATGATGGAGCCGGTGGCCTTGCGGTTGGGGTTGGCCTTGAGTTCGAGCATTTCGGCTTCGAGGAGCACTTTCTCCATGAGCTCGTCGACGCCGATGCCTTTCTTGGCCGAGATGTCCTGCGACTGATATTTGCCGCCCCATTCCTCGACGAGGTAGTTCATGCCGGCCAGCTCCTCCTTGATTTTGTCGGGGTTGGCGGCGGGCTTGTCGATTTTGTTGATGGCGAAGACGATGGGGACGCCGGCAGCCGAAGCGTGGTTGATGGCTTCGACGGTCTGGGGCATGACATTGTCGTCGGCGGCTACGATGATGATACATAGGTCGGTCACTTTTGCGCCGCGGGCACGCATGGCGGTGAACGCTTCGTGGCCCGGGGTGTCGAGGAATGTGATTCGTCGGCCGTCGGAGAGCTTGACGTTGTAAGCGCCGATATGCTGGGTGATGCCGCCGGCCTCACCGGCTATGACGTTGGCGTTGCGGATATAGTCGAGGAGCGAGGTCTTGCCGTGGTCCACGTGGCCCATCACGGTGACGATAGGCGGACGCGACATGAGTTCATCTTCCGAGTCCTCTTCCTGATGGATGGCTTCGACCACTTCGGCCGACACATATTCGGTCTTGAAGCCGAATTCCTCGGCCACGATGTTGATGGTTTCGGCGTCGAGGCGCTGGTTGATTGACACCATCACGCCGATGCTCATGCAAGTGCCGATGACCTGATTGATAGGCACGTTCATCATTGAGGCGAGGTCGTTAGCCGTCACGAACTCGGTGAGCTTGAGCACCTTGCTTTCGGCGGCTTCCATTTCGTGGGCTTCGCGTTCGCGTTCGCGAGTGGCCTCACGCTTTTCCTTACGCCATTTAGCGCCTTTCTTCAGGCCTTTGTCCTTGGTGGTCAGGCGAGCGAGCGTCTCTTTCACCTGCCGCTGCACATCTTCTTCGTTGATTTCGGTGTGGAGCTGACGGCGTTCGGAGCCGCGGCTGTTGTTGTTGGCGCCACCAGCGCGGTTGTTGCCGCCCTGCTGACGAGAGGCTGACTGTCCCTGGCCGGGGTTGTTGATGTCGACCTTCTCCTTGCCGCGGATGCGCTTGCGTTTCTTGCGGTCGGGGTCGGCGGAAGCGGCTCCGGCGCCAGCACCGGACTGACCGGCTTTGGCCATGCGTTCGTTGCGCTTTTCTTCTTTGGATTTCTTTTTGGGACGTGTCGACTGGTTTATGGCCGAGAGGTCGATTTTGCCCACCACGTTGATGTTCAGGCCGCCGGTAACCGTAGTCGGGATAAAGTTGTCGGGCTCGTCGGGCGCGGCCGGCTTCTCAGCGGGCTGTTCGGGCTTAGGAGCGGGAGCCGGGGCGGGTGCGGCAGGCTTGGGAGCCGCGGGCTTTTCGGGGGCGGGAGCCGGAGCGGGAGCTGCGGGTTTGGCAGGCTCGACGCGGGCGGCCGGAGCGGCCGGTTTCACCGGTTCGGGCTTTTTGACGGGCT
>URWH01000198.1 GCA_900551515.1 uncultured Porphyromonadaceae bacterium | reverse complement strand
GCCAAAATGGGCGCGCCCGACCGCCCCGTATGCCTATTCACCGGCGACGGCGGCATCCAGATGACCGTCCAGGAGCTCGGCACCATCATGCAGTATGGCACTGCCGTCAAAATCATCATCCTCAACAACAACTTCCTCGGCAACGTGCGCCAGTGGCAGGCCCTCTTCTTCAACTGCCGTTTCTCCGCCACACCGCTGCTCAACCCCGACTTCACCGCCCTCGCCGCCGCCTACGGCATCCCCGGCGAAGACGTGGCCTCACGCGCCGACCTCGACAGCGCCATCGAGCGCATGATGGCAACCGACGGCCCGTATATGCTCAACGTCAACATCCGTCCCGAGGACATGGTGTTCCCCATGACACCCGTCGGCAAACCGGTCGACTACATAATGCTCAACCCCACCGACGTCTACCAACCCTAACCATCGCCAAGCAATGTATCAGCCCTCAACACTATACACCATAGTCGTTTTCTCCGAAAACCACGTCGGACTGCTCAACCAGCTCTCGATCATCTTCACACGCCGAAGCCTCAACATCGAGAGCATCAGCGCCTCGGCATGCTCCACACCCGGCGTCCACAAAATCACCATCACATGCCACAGCAACCCCGAAATGATGGACAAGGTGATCAAACAGATCGAAAAGCGCATCGACGTGATCCGAGCCTTCTGCTACACCGACGCCGACATCGTCTATCAGGAAGTGGCCCTCTATAAAGTGCCCACATCCACCATCATCGGCCAAGGCAACGTCGAATCGATCATCCGCCGCCACGGCGCCCGAATCCTCGACATCCCCCGACTACACCGTCATTGAAAAAACAGGCCATTACGACGAGACCGAAGCACTTTTCCGCGAGCTGCAGCGTTATGATATCAAACAGTTCGTGCGCAGCGGACGCGTCGTCGTCACACGCTCGCCCATCGAGTTTGTCGACGACTTCCTCGCACAGCGCCAACTCCAGAACCCCGACCCGCAATGACACTACAGACACTCTACACCAAAAACTACCGCCTCACAGCCGCCCAGTGCAACGCACAGAGCGAGCTCGCGCCCTCACAGCTCATCCAGCAGATCATCGAAGTGGCCACCGAACACGCCGACCTGCTCGGCGTAGGATTCCGCGACCTACAGAACCACGGCGACCTCTGGGTGCTCTCACGCGTGGCAATAGAGATGAAACGCTACCCCCGCCTGCTCGAAGACTACACCCTCACCACATGGATCGAAGGCTACAACCGGCACTTCTCCGAACGCAACATCGAGATTCGCACCGCCGACGGCACCATCCTCGGACACGCCCGCACCATCTGGGTGGCCATCAACATGCAATCGCGCCGCCCGGCCGATCTCAGCTACATATCCTACATCTCGCAGACCGTCAGCGACCATCCATGCCCCATCCCAAAACAAGGCAAGATACGCCCTGCCGAAACGCCGCAGATAGTCCACGACTACACATTCCGCATCAGCGACATCGATCTCAACCGCCACGTCAACTCAACACGCTACGTCGAACTGATCCTCAACCAGATGGACCTTGCCGACTTCGACAGCTTTTTCCTCCAGCGCTTTGAAATCGAATACCGCCGCGAAGCCCACTACGGCGACACCGTCGAAGTCGACTCCTCGATCTCCGACTGCGGCATAATAGCGGCCATATGCCGCGGCGACGAAATTATATGCCTGGCACGCGCCGTCATGGCTCCGAGGCCTACGGCCGTCAGCTAACCCCGACAATCAAACAATCACATAACCCAATCCACAACCCTACAAATCATGGCAAAGCTTAATTTTGGCGGCGTCGAGGAAAATGTTGTCACCCGACGCGAATTCCCCTTGGAAAAAGCCCGCGAAGTGCTTAAAAACGAAACCATAGCAGTGCTCGGCTACGGAGTCCAGGGCCCCGGCCAGAGCCTCAACCTCCGCGACAACGGCTTCAACGTCATCGTCGGCCAGCGTCCCGGCAAGACCTTCGACAAAGCCGTCGCCGACGGATGGGTACCCGGCGAGACTCTCTTCTCGATCGAAGAAGCCGCCAAGCGCGGCATGATCATCATGTGCCTCCTCAGCGACGCCGCCGTCCTCTCCGTATGGCCCGTCATCAAGCCCCACCTCACAGCCGGCAAAGCCCTCTACTTCTCCCACGGTTTCGCCATCGCTTGGCCCGACCGCACCGGCGTAGTGCCCCCCGCCGGCATCGACGTGATCATGGTGGCCCCCAAAGGCTCCGGAGCTTCGCTCCGCAGCATGTTCCTCGAAAACCGCGGCGTCAACTCCAGCTACGCCGTCGGGCAGGACGCCACCGGAAAAGCCCTCGACCGCACCCTGGCCCTCGGCATCGGCATCGGCTCGGGCTATCTCTTTGAAACGACATTCCGCCGCGAGGCCATCTCCGACCTCACCGGCGAACGCGGTTCGCTCATGGGCGCTATCCAGGGCCTCTTCCTCGCACAGTATGAAGTGCTCCGCGAACACGGCCACACACCATCCGAAGCTTTCAACGAAACCGTCGAAGAGCTCACACAGTCGCTCATGCCCCTCTTCGCCGAAAAAGGCATGGACTGGATGTATGCCAACTGCTCGACAACCGCCCAGCGCGGCGCCCTCGACTGGATGGTGCCCTTCCACGATGCCGTGAAACCGGTGCTCCAGCACCTCTACAAGAGCGTCGAGGACGGCGTAGAAGCCCAGCGCTCCATCGACTCCAACTCGCAGCCCGACTATCGCGAACGCCTCAACGAAGAGCTGCGGCAGATGCGCGAAAGCGAGCTCTGGCAAGCCGGCGCTACAGTGCGCAAGCTGCGCCCCGAAAACGCCTGATCGTCACGTCGGTCAATCCCATCCAACACACTCCGGCCGGAGATTCCCGAACCAATTCGTTTGCGGGATCTCCGGCCGGAGGGCATTTAGATAAAAGGTGGGCGCCGTCAGCCGACGGCTAACCCCACATAGGGAAAGAGATTTTCTGTCACGTCGTTATTCATCAGCCTCATCGAGAGCGCGGTAGTGCTGATAAGGATGATCGCAGCCGGGGCATGCTTTCGGTGGCTCGGTGCCTTCATAGATGTATCCGCACACAAGGCACTGCCATTTTATCGGTTTCTCGCGTTTCCATACGGTGCCTTCCTTCACCTGTTTCAAATAACGCTCGAAGCGGCGGCGGTGATGATCCTCGATCGTGGCGATGGCACGGAAGTGTGATGCTATTTCAGGAAATCCCTCTTCGTCGGCCACCTTTGCCGAATTGGTGTAGAGCTCAACGCCCTCCACGAGTTCCTCATGTGCGGCGGTTGCAAGATTCGACGCGGTGTCGCCGATCACTCCGGCATCAACGCCCAGAGGCACCTCGACGTTGCCCCCTTCAAGAAACTTGAAGAACACTTTGGCATGACGCAATTCATTTTCGGCAGTCTCAGTAAACACACGTTCTACAGGGAAATAGCTCTCCTTGTTGGCCTGTGCGGCATAAAAAGTATAGCGTGTGTAGGCCGACGATTCGGCCATATAGGCAATCACCAGATTACGTTCGGTCTGTGTACCCTTAATGCTTTTGTTAGTTGACATGACTATAACTATTTAATGTTTAACCAATTGAATGCTGTTATCGCGTAAGCTGAGCCGCCGCTCGGGCGGACTTGCAGAGATATAACAACACTCGCGGCCCTATAGTTTTCCCCGCCCGCTTTTTTCTCATCCTGACCGCCGCGGCATTGCATTTTGACATCACGAAATAATCCGTTAACTTTGCACATGCCTTTCGCCCACCGGGCAACGGCACATTTTGTCAAACATCTTTTTAACCGCCATCAGCCTTATGAATATCCTTCTGCTCGGCTCCGGAGGCCGCGAATCGGCTCTCGCATGGAAAATGAGTCAGAGCCCACTGCTCGACAATCTCTTTATTGCCCCCGGCAACGGAGGCACCGGCGCCTACGGCACCAACGTAGCCCTCAGCCCTCTCGATTTCCCTGCCATCGCCAGGTTTGTCCGCGACAACGCCATCGACATGATTGTCGTAGGCAATGAAGACCCGCTCGTGGCCGGCATCCGCGACTATTTCGCCGGGGAGAATCCCGGACTGCTCATCGTAGGCCCCTCGAAAGCCGGCGCCATGCTCGAAGGCAGCAAGGATTTCGCAAAACAGTTCATGATGCGCCACGGCATCCCTACGGCCCGCTACCGCTCTTTCACCGCCGC
>URWH01000197.1 GCA_900551515.1 uncultured Porphyromonadaceae bacterium | reverse complement strand
CGGCCATCGGACAGGTTGTATGTATGGGAGCCTACCGGGGTGAAGGAGAAATAAGTGAGCGCAAGTGGTTTTGTTTCAGTAATTTGAACCTATCGGAAGTTGCCGGCGGCTGGAAGCCGCCGCTCCTAACGGCGCCTGATGTTTTTTTTATACAGTATAAGATATATAGTATAAGATAAGCTGCCGCATATCCGCTGATGAAATGGCGGAGATGCGGCAGCTTATTATCAGGGATCGGGGGATTTTCTTTGGATATTTCCCGCGGGGAATGGGCGGCGGGAATTACCGGACGGTCCAGGTGTCGCCGGCGAGGATCATCGAGCGGAGGTCGGTGAAGCCGTGGGCCTGACGCACTTCGGCTACCTGACGGTCAACTTCGTCGTTGTAGGTCAGCGAGTCGACATCGCGGATCACGCCGATGGCCAGCGGGAGGTCGCGGCCGTCCATCATGGCGAGCTGCTGGTGGAGGAAGTTGACGGGGGTGTGTGCGTCGTGGACGAGGACGTCGTCGATGGTGTAGCCATCCTTGCCGAGCTCGACAGCCTTGAGGAAAAAGCCGTCCTGCACGAGGCCTTTCTCGTTGTTTTTGCCGAAGAGCATCTTCTGGCCGTGGACGAGGTGGATAGTGCGGTCGGCGCGGTATTCGCGGTCGGTGATGCGGCTGTGGATGCCGTTGTTGTAGATGACGCAGTTCTGAAGCACCTCAACGACCGAAGTGCCGTGATGGCGGGCGGCAGCGAGGAGCACTTCCTGCGAGATCTGCACCTCCATGTCGACCGAGCGGGCGAAGAACGTGCCTTTGGCGCCGATCACCAGTTCGCCGGGGTTGAACGGCTTCTCGACCGTTCCGTAGGGCGAGGTCTTGGTGATCTTGCCCAGCTTCGAAGTGGGGGAGTACTGGCCCTTCGTGAGGCCGTAAATCTCGTTGTTGAACAGGATGACGTTGAGGTCCACGTTGCGGCGGATGGCGTGGATGAAGTGGTTGCCGCCGATGGCGAGGCCGTCGCCGTCGCCGGAAATCTGCCATACGGTCATCTCAGGGTTGGCGACCTTGAAGCCGGTGGCCACCGCGGCTGCGCGGCCGTGGATGGTGTGGAATCCGTAGGCGTTCATATAGTAAGGCAGACGCGATGAGCAACCGATGCCGGAAATGACGGCAGTGCGGTGCGGTGGCACGCCGAGGGCTGCCATGGCTTTGTGGAGCGAGTTGAGGATGGCGTGGTCGCCGCAACCGGGGCACCAGCGCACGGGCTGATCGCTTTTGAAATCGGCGGCGGTGAATGCCGCATTTATATCTTGAGCTTCCATCATTTATTGTCGATAATTTGTCGGGCGGCGTCGACCAGTTCTTCAACGAGGAACGGCTGGCCCTGGATTTTGTTGATACGTCGGATATTAAGGTGGGGGAAACGAGCCTGGAGGAAGTCGGCGAACATTCCGGTGTTGAGCTCGGCAACGATCACGGTCTTGAAGCGCGAGAGCACCTCGCCTGTGTTGGCCGGCAGCGGGTTGATGTAGCGGAAATGCGTGAATGCCACTTTCTGACCGGCATCGTTGAGCTCTTGGGCTGCGGTGCGGATATGGCCGTAGGTGCCGCCCCAGCCGAGGATGATGGTGTCGGCGTCGGGAGTGTCGAAGAGCGTTTCGAGCATGGGAATGTCATTGGCGATGCGGGCCACCTTCTCGCGGCGTGTCATGACCATCTTCTCGTGGTTGAGCGGATCGGTGGAGATGGCGCCGGTAACGCAGTCCTTTTCAAGGCCGCCGAGGCGGTGCATGGCGCCTTCGGTGCCGGGGATGGCCCAATAGCGGACGAGCGACTGCGGATCGCGCTCGTAGGGGCGCCAGCCGCCTTCGGCTATGCGTTCGGCCGGGAGATAGTGGGGTCGGATGGCCGGATATTCGTCGGGGTCGGGGATGCGCCATGCCGAAGAGCCGTTGCCGATAAAGGCGTCGGAGAGCAGAATGACGGGGGTCATGTGCTCAATGGCGATGCGCGCGGCTTCGAAAGCCATGGTGAAGCAGTCGGTGGGCGAAGCGGGAGCCACGGCCACGACGGGCGACTCGCCGTTGCGGCCGTAGAGCGCCTGCATCAGATCGGTCTGCTCGGTCTTGGTGGGAAGGCCTGTCGAGGGGCCCCCGCGCTGAACGTCGATCACCACGAGAGGCAGCTCGGCGATGACGGCAAGACCGATACCTTCGCTTTTGAGGGCGAGGCCGGGGCCGGAAGTGGAGGTGACGGCGAGGTCACCGGCGAAAGAGGCGCCGATGGCCGAGCAAACACCGGCTATCTCGTCCTCCATCTGCACGGCTTTGACGCCGAGGTCCTTGCGCTTTGCAAGCTCCTGGAGGATGTCGGTGGCCGGGGTGATGGGGTAGCTGCCCAGGAAGAGGGGGCGTCCGCTTTTTTCGGATGCCATGATCAGGCCCCATGCCGTGGCGGTGTTACCGTTGATGTCGGTGTAGACACCGGGACGTGCGGCTTCCGACTCAATGCGGTAGGTGGAAACGGAAGCGTGTATGTTGTGACCGTAGTCGTAGCCGGCATTGAGCACCTTGATGTTGGCTTCGAGGATTGCCGGTTTCTTGGCGAATTTCTTGCTGAGGAAATGCTCGACGCTTTTCATGGGGCGGTCGAAGAGCCAGCACACGAGGCCGAGGGCGAAGAAATTGCGGCATTTGATGATGCTTTTGTTGTCGAGGCCGCTGTCGGCGAGCGCGGCTTTGGTCATCGAAGTAACGGGGACGTCGAGCACCTGAGCGCTGATGCCGAGCTCGCGTATGGGATCGTCGGTGGCATAGAGGGCCTTGCGCAGGTCGGCTTCCTTGAACGAGTCGATGTCGATGATGATGACTCCGCCGTGCTTCACGTGGTGGGCGTTCTGCTTCAGGGCGGCAGCGTTCATGGCCACGAGGACGTCGCATTTGTCGCCGGGGGTATGTACATTGTTGCCAACGCTGACCTGGAAGCCGGAGACGCCGCCGAGGGAGCCTTGCGGGGCACGGATTTCGGCGGGATAATCGGGGAACGTCGACACCTGGTTGCCCAGCCCGGCCGACACGTTTGTAAAGATATTGCCCACGAGCTGCATTCCGTCGCCGGAGTCGCCGGAGAAACGAACTACGACTTTGTCGAGGGTCTTCACACTAGTTTCTGTTAACATGTCAGATGATTCTGTATAATTATTCGTTTATTATCTGATATTTGGATGTTTAAGGTTACCGCGGCAAAGGTATTGAATAAAACCGATATTTCAATGCGAAAACATGGCAAAGTGCGTGCCGCGGCACCAAACTGAGGGGTTCGGCGCGGATCAGTCGGGGATTTCGGCGATGAGGGTGGCCGAAGTGGCATCGGTGACGCGCACACGGGCTATCTGCCCGACGCGGAAACCGTTGCGGGGGAAAACGACGGTTTTGTTCTGCGGCGTGCGGCCCACCATCTGTTCGCGGCTGCGCCGCGAGACACCTTCGACGAGCACCTCGACGGTGCGCCCGATCTCGGCGCGGTGGGAGGCGAGGGAGAGCTCGTTCTGCAAGGCTATCATGCGGTTGAGGCGCTCGATCTTAACGTCCTCGGGCACGTTGTCGGGCATGTGACGTGCGGCGAGTGTGCCGGGGCGCTCCGAATATTTGAACATGAAAGCGGCATCGAAGCCCACCTCGCGCATGAGCGAGAGCGTCTGCTGAAAATCGTCCTCCGTCTCGTCATGGAATCCGGTGAACATGTCGGTGGTGATGGCACAGTCGGGGATGATGCGACGGATAGCGGCGATGCGGCCGAGATACCAAGCGCGGTCGTAGTGACGGTTCATGGCTTTTAGCACCTTGTCGCTGCCGCTCTGCACGGGGAGGTGGATGTGGTGGCAGACGTTGGGGCAGTCGGCGATGGCCTGGAGGATGTCGTCGGTCATATCCTTGGGATGCGATGTGGTGAAGCGCACGCGCATGTCAGGAGCGGAGGAGGCCACCATGCGAAGGAGGTCGGCGAAGGTGACGGTGGAGCCGTCGGGGGCTTCGTAGCGGTAGGAGTTGACGTTCTGGCCCAGGAGGGTTACCTCCTTGTAGCCTTTGGCGCGGAGGTCGGCCAGCTCGGCGAGGATGCTTTCGGCCTGGCGTGAGCGCTCGCGGCCGCGCGTGTAGGGCACGATGCAGTAGGAGCAGAAATTGTTGCAGCCGCGCATGATGCTGATGAATCCGCTGACGAGGTTGCCGGGGAGGCGCACGGGGATGATGTCGCGG
>URWH01000196.1 GCA_900551515.1 uncultured Porphyromonadaceae bacterium | reverse complement strand
GACGCAAATTTAACACTTTTCCTAAAATCTATGCACCGGGAATTCGGCTTGACCCCAAAAATGCTTAACGGAGAACCATACGATGCAGTGCACCCCGAATTTCTTCGACGTCTGCAGGAAACGCGCATGGCCATTTGGGAGTTTAACAATCTGCGTCCCGACCAGACCGAGGAAATGCATGCCATCCTGCACCGCATTCTGGGGAAGTGCGGAGAGCGTGTGCATGTCAACCAACCGTTCAGATGCGACTATGGCTGCAACGTGCACATCGGGGATGATGTTTTTATCAATTTCAATCTCACCATTCTCGATGAAAGACGTGTGACAATCGGCAACAATGTTTTCATCGGTCCCGACGTGAGCATCTACACGGCATGCCATCCGCTGCGGGCCGACGAACGCAACACCGGAGCAGAATGGGCCGAACCGGTAACGATAGGCGACAGTGTGTGGATAGGCGGCGGGACGATCATCCTTCCGGGAGTAAGCATCGGCGACGGCGCTGTGATAGGAGCCGGATCGGTGGTGACCCGCGACGTCCCGGGCGGCCATGTGGCCGCCGGAAATCCGGCACGCGTCATCAAGGCCATTCAATGAGAGCCGGACCAGAGATAGCGTGGGGCGGCGATTAGCACCGCTTATTACCGATATAGAAACAATGCATAGCCGATGAATGCGGCAACGGGGGCGCCAAAGTAATTTTGCGATTGAAAATATTCAATCCATAAGTTACTTTATATGAACACATCGATTATCGTTTGGATCAGCATAGTGGGACTATTCATCATGCTGCTTTTTATCAGGCTTGTTTTAAACATCATACGCCATGCGCACAGAATCAGGCCCGGACATTTGATAAGTATCGGCACAGAGCGCGAGGAATTTTTCCTGCCCGGCGACCCCATGACAGCGGAGGAAGATGACTATGACGAAGACTGAGCCATCGGCTGTGACGCTGTGCAATTTTCTGTCGAGATACAGCGCGACACTACTCGGCGCGGGAGCCACGTGCATCAGGCTGACGAAGAACGCCGAACGGATAGCCGAAGCTTATGGCCGCCGGATACAGATCACGATAATGCCACGATATGTGCAAGTGGCACTGCACGGGGGTGACGACACGGCGGTCACGGTTTCGACAGAACCGGTTCCAGAGGCACCGATAAGCTTCAACATCAATGCACGGCTGAGTATTCTCAGCTGGCAGGTGCATGACAACGGACTGGCGTTTGATGAGATGGTGAACCGTTTCAATGCTGCCGTAAGGCCGGACTGTCAGAACAGTCCGACGGTAATGATGCTGGCATCGATAGCCAACGCTTCATTTTGCCGCCTTTTCGGAGGTGACGCGACCGCAATGCTGATTGTGTTCATAGCCACATGCGCGGGATATCATCTGAAACAGGAATTGCTGAAACATCGCGTGGATACACGCATCACATTCATCATATGCGCTTTTTTATCATCGGTGATCGCCTCGGCCGACAGCCTTTTCGCACTGGGCACCACCCCCGAGGTGGCGCTTGGCACAAGCGTGCTTTATCTCGTACCCGGCATACCGTTTCTCAATTCATTCAGCGATATGCTTTACCGGCACTACATATGCTCATTATGCCGATTCGCGGATGCCGTGATACTCACATGCTGTCTGTCGGCCGGACTTTGTGCCGGAATGTTTCTGATGGGCACAGGGATGTTTTAAATTATTCAATATATCATGGTTACTGAAATTTTACAGGATGCATTCTTCGCAGCGATAGCCGCTATCGGATTTGCCGCTATCAGCCGTCCGCCCCGCAGAGCCTATTTATGGTGCGCTCTGATAGCGGCCATGGGGCATTCGGTGCGTTTCGTGTTGATGAACCCGGCTCTGGGTGACACCAATATTATAATAGCCAGCTTTGTGGCCGCATTGTTGATCGGCATGCTGGCAGTATTCATCTCTCCTGTGGCGAAAATGCCGGCCGAAACCTGTTTTTTCCCGGCTCTGTTGCCTATGATTCCGGGCATTTACGCCTATAAATGCTTCGGTGGCCTTGCCATGTGTCTGCTCAGCAATGGCGAAAGAGAGTTCGATCATTATTATTATCTTTTCACGAGCAATGGATTAACCTGCGGGGCAATCATTCTGGGGATGGTCACCGGAGCCACTTTGCCTGTGTTTATATTTAAAAACATATCTTTTCAGGCCACCAGATAGGCGGGAAATGATTATTTTTGCATGCCGATATATGAAAGTGTCAGCTAAAATGGAACTTCGTCAGTTAAGATATTTCACGAAAGTGGCGGAAACGCTCAATTTCTCGGAAGCCGCGCGGCAGCTTTTTGTCACCCAGAGCACTCTTTCACAGCAGATAAAGCTTCTTGAGGATGAGCTTGGCACATCATTGCTGGTGCGCAACAGCCACAATGTGGGGCTGACAGAGGCCGGCGCGGAACTGCTGCCGTATGCGCGACGCGCACTGACGGACTGCGAGCTATGTGTGGAGCGCCTCAACGATCTTGCCAACCTATCGGCGGGAGAGCTCAACATCGGGGTGACCTATTCATTCAGCTCAATGCTCACCGAAACGGTAGTGGATTTCATGAAACGCTATCCGAAAGTGCGGCTTAACATCATCTATAAGCCGATGAACGATCTTATGGAGATGCTTACGCATCGCGACGTTGATTTCGTGCTCGCATTCCGCCCGAATCTAACGGTTGCAGGTGTGGAATCGCATATTCTTTTCCAGAATCGGCTTGCGGTTGTTGTCGACATCAACCACCCGCTGGCCGGAAAGGAAAAGGTGTCGCTTGACGAGCTTGCCGCATACAATCTTGCACTTCCGGCACGTGGTCTTCAGGCCCGTAATGCGTTCGATGCCGTGACGGCAGACAGAAGCCAGTTGCGGATAATGATTGAAATGAACGAGGTGAACATCTTGCTGAAAATCGTGCGCAACACATCGCTTGTCACCGTGCTCGCCGAGGATTCAATCTACGGAGAGCGGGATCTCAAAGCGATTCCGCTCGATATTCCCGACAATGAGATGATGGGATGCGTCCATATTCTTAAAGACACGTATCATAAAAAGTCAATGAAAAAATTCATCGGGATGCTCACGGAATCAATTCCGGTTAAAGCCCGCCAGCAATCATGGATATGACAATACAGCCGTCTGAAACTAAAAACGATAGGATAACCGATAATTAAGAACAAGAATATATGCCTGAAAAAAAACAATACCGCGGTCTTACCGACGCCGAAGTGGCGGAAAGCCGTCGCATTCATGGTGACAATCTGCTCACCCCTCCGGTCAAGGAGCCGCTATGGAAGCAGTTTCTGCATAAATTCCGAGATCCGCTCATCATCATATTGCTGATAGCCGGCGTGCTGTCGGTGGGCATCTCATGCTATGAATACTGGGTGCTCAAGGAGGGCGCTACGGTGTTCTTCGAGCCGACGGGCATCTTCGTGGCCATACTTCTCGCTACGGGCATGGCGTTTCTGTTTGAGATGAAAGCCGACCGCGAGTTTGCGGTGCTCAACCGGGTGAACGACGATGAGCCGGTGCAGGTGATGCGCAACGGGCGGGTGACGCAGGTGGGCAAAAAAGATATTGTGGTTGGCGACATAGTGTTTCTCAACACGGGCGACGAGGTGCCGGCCGACGGCAAGCTGCTCGAGGCGATATCGCTCAACATCGACGAATCGACGCTGACCGGCGAGCCTATATGCCACAAGACGACCGACCCGGCGCAGCAGGATCCCGACGCCACATTCCCGTCGGACCAGGCCATGCGCGGCACGAAAGTGATGGAAGGGCACGGCGTGATGCAGGTGACGGCGGTGGGCGACGCTACGGAGAACGGCAAAGTGTTTACGGCGGCGCAGATCGACGACGGCGTGAAGACGCCGTTGAACGAGCAGCTCGACCGGTTGGGCAAGCTGATAGCGAAGCTGTCGTATGTGATCGGAGCAGCCGTGGTGGCGGGGCGCGTGACGATGTATTTTGTCAACGTCGACGCCTTCGACTGGGTCGGATTCATGGCCTACTTCCTTCAGACTGTGATGATTGCCGTGACGCTTATCGTGGTGGCGGTGCCCGAGGGACTGCCGATGGCGGTGACGCTGTCGCTGGCCTATTCGATGCGCCGGATGCTAAAGACCAACAACCTGGTGCGTCGGCTTCACGCTTGCGAGACGATGGGCGCCACCACGGTGATATGCACCGACAAGACGGGCACGCTGACGCAGAACAAAATG
>URWH01000195.1 GCA_900551515.1 uncultured Porphyromonadaceae bacterium | reverse complement strand
GGGGATGGATGGAGGCGTAGAGCCACTGCGCGAAGCGGTTGCGGAACAGGCGCCGCATTATGCGGTAGGAGCGGCGCGGCTCGCCTACACCGTCGCCGTGCTCCATCACGAAGCGACGGCCGTCGATGTCGCGCACCACTACGCCGTCGGCGACCGTAAGCCCTATCTCTTTTGGCAGATAGTCGAATATCCAGATATCGTGGTTGCCTTTGAGCCAGGTGATCTCTACGCCCTGATCGGCAAGCTCGGCCAGCGCGCCGAAGAAGCGGACGTAGCCGCGGGGCACTACGGTGCGGTATTCATACCAGTAGTCGAGTATGTCGCCCATCAGATAGAGCGCCCGCGCGTGAGGCGCGATGCTGCGCAGCCAGTCGGCAATCATGCGCTCGTGATTGCGGTGGTCGGCGATGTATCCGGCACCGAGATGCAGGTCGCTTATGAAATAGGTGTTGGTGCGTTGCGCTGTCACTGTGAGAGGGGAGTGGGGTGGGGTCAGAGAAAACCGAGTTCGAGTTTGGCTTCTTCGCTCATCATGTCTTTGTTCCATTCGGGCTCAAAGACGATGTTGATGTCGACGCTTTTGATGCCTTCGATGCTTTCGAGCTTGATGCGCATGTCCTCGATGATAAAATCGGCTGCGGGGCAGTTGGGCGCTGTGAGGGTCATGTTGATGTGGAGGTTGGCGTCGTCGTCGATGTCGATGAGGTATATGAGGCCGAGGCTGTAGACGTCGACGGGGATCTCCGGGTCGTAGACCGTCCGGAGCATTTCCACTACTTTCTCTTCGAGTTCGGTGCGTTGCTGTGGTGTTATCATGACACAAAGATATGCAATTGGCCGCTTAATCGCAAATTGTTGCCGCGGAAGGCTGCGATTTGGCTGATTTGCCGGCAAAATAGCGGTCGGTTTCGGCCCTGACATCCTTGCGCAGGCGCAGGATGGTGATCATGGTGGGGAACGCCATCAGGGCGTAGAAGAGGTCGCAGAGGGCTACGGCCGCGTCGAGGGGCACGATGGCGAAGATGATGAGGGTGCCTACGAAAAACCATATGTAGCCGCGCGCCCCGCGTTCGCCCATCAGATAGGTGGCGCAGCGCGTGCCATAGAACGAGTAGCTGAACATCGACGACATGGCGAAGCAGGCCACTATGCACATGAGCATGTACTGCCCTCCGGGGATGGCGTTGCCGAAAGCGTCCATGGCCATATCGAGACCTTTGATTCCGGCACCGGCATCGGCGGGATTGCCACACAGCAGCAGGGCGACGGCGGTGAGGGTGCACACGAATCCCGAGTCGATGGCCGGGCCGAGCATGGCCACGAGGCCTTCCTTGACGGGCTCGCGGTTGGCCGATGTGCCGTGCATGATGGAGGCGGTGCCGACGCCGGCGTCGTTGACCAGGGCGGCACGGCGTGCGCCTATGATGGCGATGCCGGCCAGGCCGCCCCATCCGGCTTTAAGCGAGAATGCCTCGGAGAAGATGCTTTGGAACACGGCCGGCAGCCCGGTGATGTGCGTCACCACTATGTAGAGCACCAATATGAAATAGGCGGCCACCATGAAGGGAACGAGCACCGACGCCACCGAGGCGATGCGCTTCACGCCCCCGATGGTGACGAGCGCGGTGATCGTGGCTATGATCACGCCTACGATTGCTTTGGCAACCGTCGGGCTCTCGATAGTAGCAAACGAGCCGATGGTCGAGAGCGTGGCTTCGGTGAGCTGGTTGGCGTTCATGATGCAGAGCGTGCCGAACATGCCGGCGACGGCAAACACCGTGGCCAGCGGCCGCCATCTCTTGGAGAGGGCGTTGCGGATTATGTGCATCGGACCTCCGTAGGGGCGTCCCAGGCTGTCGTAGCTGCGGTATTTGATGGCGAGGACACCTTCATGAAACTTCGTCGACATGCCCACCAGCGCGCTTACCCACATCCAGAATATGGCGCCCGGCCCGCCCATTGCAAGCGCTATGGCCACGCCGGCTATGTTGCCCATGCCGATGGTGGCGGCCACCACCGAGGCGAGCGCCTGCACGGAGCTGATCTCCCCCTTGCCCGAATTCTGCTTCTGCCGCAGCACGCGCAGCGCTTCGGGGAAGCACCGCAGCGAGACGGCCCGCGAACGGATGAACAGGTAGAGCCCGCCGCCGATGAGGACGATGAAGAGCGGATAGCCGCAGATGGCGTCGGCTATGGATGTGAGGGTGATGTGTCCGGTCACGCGGCAGGGGTGTGGGGAAAGGTTGGACGGTGCGGAATGTCGCGGAAGGTCACACGAGGTGACGGATGAGCTCGGTGCGGTCGCCTTCGAGCAGGTCGATCACGGGAATCTCGATCATGGTGTAGGCGCCGGGCTGCTGACGCATTGCCGCGCGGGCCGCTCCGACGAGGATCTGGGCGGTGAGCGCCGGGTTGTTGATCGACATGTTGAACTCGAAGCGCTGGTTCTGCGTCTTGCCGCTGACACCTTTGCGCACCATGTTGACGCCATGGCCCATATCCTTGACTTCGTCGACGCTTGCCACAGCCATTACGTGCGTTTCGTCGGAGGCGAAGTAGGGGTCTTCTTTGACGGCGCGTGTCACTTCGTCGAGGCTTGCGCCGGGTTCGAGTTCCACATACACCATGCGGCGGTGAATGCCGGTGCCGAGCGGTATGGTCATCGACAGAGCGTTTTTCACGCCCGGTTTCGACTTGACGCAAACGGTGTGGCCCATGCTCATGCCAGGGCCGAAGTTGGTGTAGGTGATGCCTTTGGGTGCGGCGGCCTGCATGAGGGCGCGCACCACAGAGTCGCTGCCCGGATCCCAGCCGGCCGAGATGATGGCCACGGTGCCGTTGGCGCGGGCTATCTCGCCGAGGTGCGAGCGGAGGTCGGCGATCGAGGTGTGGATGTCGAAGGAGTCGACGGTGTTGATGCCTTCGGCAAGATACTGTGAGGCATAATGCTCCACCTGGCGGGTAGGAGTGCACAGGATGGCCACGTCGGTCTTGCCGAGGTTGTGAATGTCGGTGACCACTTTATAGGGTGCGAGCTCGGCGGGAATCTCGCTGACGCTGCGGCGCACCACGCCGGTTATCTCAAAGTCGGGGGCTGCCTGAAGGGCATCGAGCACGAAATGGCCGATGTTGCCGTAGCCCACGATGGCTGCTTTTATCTTTGTCATTTTGTTGTTTGCTTTTTCGGATTAAGGCGGATATCCGCTTGCGAGCAGTTCGGTGCGCGGGTATCCGCCGGAATGGTGGGATTGTCTTGTCAGAGCGCTCCGACGATCTCTTCGGTGTCGCGGGCTATCATCAGCTCTTCGTCGGTGGGGATGACCACGACTTTCACACGCGACTGCGGAGTGGAGATCTCGGCTTCGCGGCCGCGCACTGTGGCGTTGAAGGCATTGTCGATTTCGACGCCCATGAAGCGCAGGGGAGCACACACGTTCTCGCGCACGCCGGTCTGGTTTTCGCCGACGCCGCCGGTGAACACTATCACGTCGAGGCCGCCCATCTCGGCAGCGTAGGCGCCGATATATTTGAGGATGCGCTGTTCATACATGTCGAGCGCGAGCTTGGCCATTTTGTCACCGCTCTTGACGGCTGCCTCGATCTCGCGCATGTCGTTCGACAGGCCGCTGACGCCGGCCACGCCGCTCTCTTTGTTGATGATGTTCTGCATCTGCCCTACGGTGAGATTGTGCTTGGTCATCAGATAGGTGATGGCGCCGGGATCGACGTCGCCAACGCGTGTGCCCATCATCAGCCCTTCGGTAGGGGTCAGACCCATCGAGGTGTCGACGCTCTGGCCGTTGAGCACGGCTGTGATCGAGCCGCCGTTGCCGATATGGCATGTGACCATCTTGCAGTCGGTGATGTCGATGCCGAGGAATTCGGCCGCACGGGCGCTGACGTAGCGGTGGCTGGTGCCGTGGAAGCCATAGCGGCGCACGCCGTCCTCTTTGTAGTATTTGTAGGGGAGGGCATACATATAGCTCTTGGCGGGCATCGTCTGATGGAACGCTGTGTCGAACACGGCCACCTGCGGCACTTTGGGCATCAGCGCGGTGATCGCCTCGATGCCCGTGATGTTGGCCGGGTTGTGGAGCGGAGCGAGATCGTAGCAGTCTTTCACCTGACGGATCACTTCGGGAGTGATGAGCACGCTTTTGCTGAATTTTTCAGCGCCGTGCACCACGCGGTGACCCACAGCGTCGATCTCCTTCATGGAGCCGATGACACCGTTCTTCTCGTCCACGAGGGCGTTCAGAACAGCCGCGATGGCTTCGTTGTGGG
>URWH01000194.1 GCA_900551515.1 uncultured Porphyromonadaceae bacterium | reverse complement strand
GCGCCCGTCAATCCTCGCCGACTGTCCCGCCGACCTCCTCATCTACGGCATGGGCGAGAAACCGGTTGTCGAGGTGGCCCGCCGCCTCGAAGCCGGTGAAAGCATCGGCCGGATGACCGACATCATGCAGACGGCCGTCATGCTCCCCGCCTCGGCGCAGCCCGCCGAAGCCGACGCCGGCAACATCATACTCCACTCCTTCGACGACTGTCTCGCCAGTAAACGCTTCCAGGCCGAAAACTTCAAGCATATCGAGCAGCAGAGCAACCGCTTTCATGGCGCCACGCTCTGGCAGCGCCACGGCGACCGCACCGTGAAAGTCAACCCCATGCTGCCCCCCATGACCACGGAGGAAGTCGACGCCTCCTTCGACCTCCCCTACACCCGTCTGCCGCATCCGCGCTACAAAGGCAAGACCATCCCGGCCTATGAGATGATCCGACACTCGGTCAACATGCACCGCGGCTGCTTCGGCGGCTGCGCCTTCTGCACCATCTCGGCCCATCAGGGCAAATTCATAGCCTCGCGCAGCAAGGAGTCGATCCTGCGCGAAGCCCGCAAGGTCACGCAGATGCACGACTTCAAACGCTACATCAGCGACCTCGGCGGCCCGAGCGCCAACATGTATGGCATGCACGGCCGCAACCTCGACATCTGCAAGAAATGCCTGCGCCCGTCGTGCCTCCATCCCAAGCCGTGCCCCAACCTCAACACCGACCATTCGCAGCTGCTCGACATCTATCATGCCGTCGACGCGCTGCCGGGGGTGAAGAAGTCGTTCATAGGCAGCGGCGTGCGCTACGACCTGTCGATGCACCCCACAGGCGATCCGCACACCGACGCCGTCAACCGCCGCTACAACGAGGAGCTTATCGAGCACCACGTGTCGGGCCGTCTGAAGGTGGCGCCGGAGCACACATGTCCCCGTGTGCTCAACATCATGCGCAAGCCCGACTTCAGCCTGTTTCACGATTTCAAGCGCATCTTCGACAGCGTGAACCGTCGCGCCGGCCTGCGTCAGCAGATCATCCCCTATTTTATCTCGTCGCATCCCGGATGCCATGAGGTCGACATGGCCGAGCTCGCCGCCGAGACCAAGCAGCTCAACTTCCACCTCGAACAGGTGCAGGATTTCACGCCTACGCCCATGACCCTCGCCACCGAGATCTACTACACAGGCATACACCCCTACACCGGCGAACGCGTCTTCACGGCCACAAGCCCCGAAGAGAAACTCGCCCAGCGCAAATATTTCTTCTGGTACGACCGCACCTACCGCTCCGGCATAATCCGCTCCCTCCACCGCCTCCACCGGCCCGATCTGATCCAAAAACTGTATCCGGGGCGTCCCCGCTGAGGCCTGACATAGGCGGAAACCGGACACGTGTTACTGATTACGGGAGAATATGAGAGTTAAAGTTTTTTTATAACCTGTCTTTAATTTGCTTAAATTCTTATGCTTTTTCGTATTTTTGCATAACATATCTTTTCTATAGAATCGAAACAAATTTAAATAATATGTCTACAACACTCAAAACAATCGTTATGACTGCAACGGCTCTGATTATGGGTGCTTCGGCTTCAGCCGCCGAACCGGCGCTCATCGACAAGCCCGCTTTTACGCCGACAAACGGCCAATATGACATCGACGCGCTGGAGGCTCTCGGGCGTGTAAGCGCTCCGGCGGTTTCGCCCGACGGCAAGAAAATACTCTACGGAGTGAGCTATGAAAGCGTGGAGCAGAACAAGAGCAACCTCGACCTCTATGTGATGAACATCGACGGTAGCGGAGTAACCCGCATCACCGCCACTCCGGAAAGCGAATCGGGCTACGCCTGGATAGACGGGGGCCGCAAGATAGCTTTCATGAATCCTGTCGACGGCAAAATGCAGCTGTGGGTCATGAACGCCGACGGCTCGGACCGCAAGGCGGTCAGCTCCGTTGAGAACGGCATTCAGGGATTTCTTTTCTCTCCCGACGAAAAACGCGTTGTCATGATCGGCACCGTGAAATACAGCCGCGAAGCCAAGGACATCTATCCTGACCTGCCCGATGCCACCGGCCGCGTGATCGACGATCTGATGTACAAACACTGGGACGAATGGGTCACCGAGATACCTCACCCGCTCATCGGCGAGTTCAACGGCACGGAAGTGACCGACGTCGTCGACATCATGCAGGACGAGCCTTACGAATCGCCCATGAAGCCGTTCGGCGGCATCGAATCGTTTGCATGGAGCCCCGACTCGCAGCAGCTCATCTATGTTTCGCGCAAGAAGACCGGGCTGGAATATGCCGTGTCGACCAACTCCGACCTCTACCTCTACGACCTTGCCACCGCTACCACCCGCAACCTCACCGAAGGCATGATGGGCTACGACACCAATCCGGCCTACTCGCCCGACGGCAAATATGTGGCATGGCTCTCGATGGAGCACGACGGCTATGAATCGGACAAAAACCGCATCTTCATCATGGACATGGGCACCGGCGCCAAGACCGACCTGACAACCGACTGGGACTACACTGCCGACCAGATAGCCTGGAACCCCGACGGCAAATCGATCTATTTCATCGCCGCCAAGGACGGCGTCACCCCCATCTTCTCCATCGCGCTTAAGGACAAGAAAGTGAGCGTGGTGGCCGACGGCACCTTCGACTATGCGGCCCTCGCCCCCGCAGGCAAGAAGCTGCTCATCTCCATGCGCCACTCCATGCTGATGCCCAACGAGATAGTGTCGGTTGAAAAAGGCAAAGTGACACAGATCTCCAACGTGAACACCGAACTGCTCTCACAGCTCAAGATGCCCACCGTGGAGAAGCGCATGGTGCCCACCACCGACGGCAAACTCATGACCACATGGGTAGTCTATCCTCCCGAATTCGACGCCACGAAGCAATATCCCTCGATACTATACTGTCAAGGCGGCCCGCAGCAGGCCGTCAGCCAGTTCTGGAGCTATCGCTGGAATTTCCAGATTATGGCTGCCAACGACTATATCATCGTAGCTCCCAACCGTCGTGGTCTTCCGGGCTTCGGTGTAGAGTGGAACGAAGCCATCAGCGGTGATTATGGCGGCCAGTGCATGAAGGACTACTTCACTGCCATTGACGAAATGGCCCAGGAACCTTTCGTTGACAAAGACCGCCTGGGTTGCGTAGGTGCCAGCTTCGGAGGTTTCTCCGTATATTGGCTTGCCGGACACCATGACAAACGCTTCAAGGCATTCATCGCACACGACGGTATCTTCAACATGGAAATGCAATATCTGGAAACGGAAGAGAAATGGTTTGCCAACTGGGATATGGGCGGCGCTTATTGGGAAAAGAACAACGCTACGGCACAACGCACTTTTGCCAACTCCCCGCATCTCTTCGTCGACAAATGGGACACCCCTATCCTCTGCATCCACGGAGAGAAGGACTTCCGCATCCTTGCCAACCAGGCAATGGCCGCCTTCGATGCAGCCGTGATGCGTGGCGTTCCTGCCGAACTGCTTATCTATCCGGACGAAAACCACTGGGTACTGAAACCTCAGAATGGCGTGCTGTGGCAACGTACCTTCTTTGAATGGCTGGACAAATGGCTGAAGCCGGCTAAGTAAAGCCTCTCAAAAACGATAAAAACAAATAGTCCCGGATTCTTTGTCAAGAATCCGGGACTATTTGTTTTTATTGTACACCGCCCGATTCCATTTTTTATGACTATAATTTGGGCAGTTCAAATAAAGTCAATACATTTGCTTTATGCACACTCCGAAGAAGTGTAAACAATATGTCCTAATATAACCCGATAAAAGATGAATGAAAATTGGCCTGAGATTGTGGAAACACTGATACCGTATTTTGAAACAAATTCGGTAGAAGGTGATTACCAGCGGGAAATAGAGAACTGCTTGAAATTTCTTGGATGGAAAAAGACCAATGGAACAATGGTATCCCAGTATACATTACCGATAGGCAATAGCAACTCCATACGCCCGGACATTGTACTTTGGCGAAAGAACGAACATGATACACAATCCCCCGTACTCCCAATTGAAATAAAACGTCCGTCTAATATACAAAATGAGAGGCAAGAAAATCAGTTGATGTCGTATATGCGCCAACTGAAACTTAATGTCGGATTATATATAGGAGAAAAGATACAGCTTTACTACGACATTCCCAACGATGGCGAGAATCCCATCTGTGTATTTACAGCAGAATTTAAGAAAGAAGATGTAAATGGTTCCATCATCTGTGACCTGCTAACTTACGACAAATTCAATCTGGGAAAAATAGAAAC
>URWH01000193.1 GCA_900551515.1 uncultured Porphyromonadaceae bacterium | reverse complement strand
TGCCGGTGGTGGTGACGGGCAGGGCGTGACGGCGGATCATCACTCCGACGTTGAAGATGATCTTGAACTCTTGGGTCTGACGGATCATCATGATAAATATGATTCGCCGGTCGATGATTACGGCGATTACAGCGATTACAGCGATTACGACGACTACGACGAGATTGATGAGGAGCTGGATGATTATGATATGATGGACGACGATTTCTGACGGCGTGTCATAATCTCACCCTCTTTTGGCGGGCGGGCGGTCGGTCAGCGGTCGGCGGGGCGGCGGGTGGCTCGCAGGAAGAAGAAGAGGAAGAGGGCGGCGGCGAGGAAGAGGCTGGCGGAGAAGCTGAGGATGATGCCGTAGATGCCGAGGCCGCAGGGGAAGGCGAGCAGCCAGGTGGCGGGGATGCCTACAACGATGTAGCTCACGAGGGATATCCAGAACATGGGCATGACGTGGGAGGTGCCGCGCAGGGCGTTGGCAAAGGTGATCTGTGTGGCATCGCCGTACTGATAGAGGGCGAGCGGCACGATGAGGGTCAGCGCCAGGGCGATGACGGCTGGGTCGTCGGTGAAGAGCGGCATTATGGTGGAGCCGCCGAAGATGAAGAGTGCCGAGGAGGCCGTTGCCACGATGAGGATGATGACGTAGCCGGCGGCTGCCGTGCGGCGCATGAGGCGGCGGTCGGCGAGGCCGGCGGCGTTTGACACGAGGACCGAGACGGCGGCGGCGATGCTGTAGTAGATGCAGAAGCCGAGGGTGCCGAGGATCACCACTACCTGGAATGCGGCGAGCGCCGTGGCGCTTATCCAGCCCGACATGACGGCGGCGATGGTGAAGGATCCGGATTCAAACGACATCTGCAATGCCACGGGCCATGAGGTGGCGTTGACACGGCGGAACGCGGGGCCGCTGATGCGTCCCGACAGGAAGCCCTCGCGGTAAGCCCGGAACTGCTTCTGCGCGAAGAAGATGACGATGATGGCGCCCATGGCTGTAAGTCGCGCCGTCAGCGTGGCTATGCCGGCACCGTTGAGGCCCAATTCGGGGAGGCCCCAGTGGCCGTAGATGAGCAGGTAGTTGCCCAGGATGTTGATGGCGTTGGTGGCCAGGATGATCCACATGGGCATGCGCGTGCGGTTGATGGCGTAGCTCCACTGGGCGAAGGCGTTGAAGAGCGTCACCGGCACCATGCCCGCAAGCACTATGAGGAAGTAGGGGCGGATGACCGGCAGCAGCTCTTCGGGCTGGCCGAGGCGGTGGAGGTTGAAGTAAACCGCTGTCATGATGGCCGTGAGCAGCAGGGCAAAGAGCAGGTTGGCGATGACGGCGTTGCGCATCAGTGAGCCAATGCGGCGGCTTTCGCCCTGCGAGAAGAGGGCGCCGACGAGCGGCGTCAGGCCGTAGGCGAAACCGAGCGAGGCGAAGGTGGCCACGTTGAACACGTTGTTGACAAACGAAGCCGATGCGAGCGCCTCGGTGGAGTAGTGGCCCACCATGATGGTGTCGGCGAAGCCCACGACGATAGTGCCCAGCTGTCCGATGAGGATGGGCAATCCGAGGCGTATGATCTTGCTGTAGAGGCTCAGGCGCATGAAGCGGGGAGAGATGGGGCAGTGGGTCAATACTGCTCTGAGGCGTTGGGGAAGTCGACGGCTTTCACATCGTCGACATAGTGGGCCACGGCGGCCTGTATCTCATCGCCGAACGAGCCGTAGCGGCGCATGAATTTGGGGGCGAAGCCGCGGTTCATGCCGAGCATGTCCTGCACCACGAGGATCTGGCCGTCGACCTCCGCGCCGGCGCCGATGCCTATGACGGGGCAGCTGACCTCGCGGGTCACGCGGGCAGCGAGAGCGGCGGGTATCTTCTCAAGGACGATGGCGAAGCAGCCCATCTCGTCGAGCATGCGGGCGTCGGCGATGAGCTTTTCGGCCTCAGAATCGCTCTTAGCTCGCACGCCGTAGCCGCCGAATTTGTTGACCGACTGCGGAGTAAGGCCGAGATGACCGCACACCGGGATGCCGGCCGAAAGGATGCGGCTTATCGATTCGCGGATCTCCGAGCCGCCTTCCATCTTCACGGCGCCTGCGCCTGTCTCTTTCATGATTCGCACGGCCGAGGCGAGAGCTATCTCGGGGCAGCCCTGATAATATCCGAAAGGCATGTCGACAACCACGAGGGCGCGACGGGCGGCGCCCGTCGCGTAGGTGATCATTTCGTCGAGCGTGATGGGCACGGTGGTTTCATAGCCCATCATCACGTTGGCGGCCGAGTCGCCGACGAGGATAAAGTCGATGCCGGCGGCGTCGACTATTCCGGCCATTGTGAAATCGTATGAGGTAAGGCAGGCTATTTTTTCGCCTGCGGCTTTCATTTTCAGCAGCGAAGCCGTGGTTACCTTGGGCTTTGCCTGTTCGTTGTAGGTTGACATTGTGAGTCGGGGTTTTGGTTGTTGTCCGTCGGATCTGAAACGGGCTGCAAAGTTAACAAACAAACGTTTAATATGCAAAAACGATTCGGGCAGAGGCGGAAATGGCGCGCAGATTGGTGAATATTGGGCGTGGTGTAGGATTTTCGGAAGTAATTTGTTATCTTAGCCGTCGGAAATTAATCCTTGCATTGAAATTTCCGATACTTTAATAATATGAAAATATAACACCCTATAATAATTATGGCAACCTCCCATAGATATTGTGTGATAATGTGCGGCGGCATCGGCAGCCGTTTCTGGCCCTATAGCCGCACCGACAAGCCCAAACAGTTCATCGACTTTTTCGGCACGGGGCGCTCGCTTCTGCAGATGACCTACGACCGCATCGCTCCACTGGTGCCTTCCGAAAATATCCTTGTGGTGACCAACAGCCGGTATGCGTCGCTTGTGCACGAGCATCTGCCGATGCTCAGCGACAGCCAGATACTGCTCGAGCCCGACCGGCGCAACACGGCGCCGTGCATAGCGTGGGCAACGTATCATATCGCCGCCCTCGACCCCGAGGCTTCGATAATCGTGACGCCGAGCGACCATCTGATCACCCGCGAGTCGGTGTTTGACAAGTGTGTGATCCGCGGTTTTGAATTCATAGAGAAAAACGATGCCCTGCTGACGCTCGGCATCACGCCGACGCGCCCCGAGACGGGCTATGGCTACATACAGATAGGCAGCGAGGTTGAGCCGGGTCTGCTGAAGGTGAAGACCTTCACGGAGAAGCCCGACCGCGAACTGGCACAGGTGTTTGTCGATTCGGGCGAGTTTTTCTGGAACGCCGGCATCTTCATGTGGCGCGCCGCAGTGATAAAGAAAGCGCTTCACCGTTATCTTCCCGATCTGTGCAGCGAGTTTGACGAAGGCGCCGACTTTTTCGGCACGCCGGAGGAGCAGGCGTTTATCGACAAGGTGTTTCCCGGATGTCCTTCTATTTCAATCGACTTCGCCGTGATGGAGAAGGCCGACAATGTGTATGTGGAGTGCGTGGATTTCGGCTGGAGCGATCTGGGCACATGGGGCTCGCTCTATGAAAATTCGCCCAAGAACATCGCGGCCAACGTTACGCAGCAGTGCAACGTGATAGCTTACAACTCGTCGGGCAATATCTTTCTGGCGCCGGACGACAAGCTGGTGGTGGTGTCGGGCATGAAGGACTTTATCGTGGCCGATGCCGGCGACGTGCTTCTCATATGCCCGAAGGCCGAGGAGCAGAAGATACGGCAGATGGTCAACGATGTGAAGCAGCGCTTCGACGACCGCTACATGTGATGCTCCGACAGCATTGCGTAGACGGCTGAGGAGATGCGGGCTATGGCTTCGGATGCCTGTCGGTCCGATCCTTTGAAATCTTTCACGAGCACGGCGAGGGTGTAGTGCCTTCCGTCGGGCAGGGTGATAAATGCGGCATCGTTGTGTGCCGCCAGGGAGCCGTCGGGGTTGCGATAGCCCGAGCCTGTCTTGTGGCCTATGGTGACGCCCGGTTTCCCTGCGAGTGGCGCTGCGATGCGGTCAGTGCCGGTGGTGCATTGGCGCAGGGTCGAGCATATGAAATCCTGATCGGCGCGGGCGAGGAGGCTGTCGGTGTAGAGACGGTCAAGGAGCAGGGCCACGCCTAATGGCGACGAGTGGTTGTCGGCGGCCCGGGAGTGGTCGAGCCACATATCGGCTTCGGTGACCGAGAGGCGGAACGTCGCGCGCGGGATGAGGGTGGCGATGAAGCTGTCGGCCGCGGCCACGGGCTGGATGTTTTCGAAGAGATAGTTAACGTGAGTTCGACGAAATTAAGTAATTGAAAATTTGGTGATTAGCGATAAAA
>URWH01000192.1 GCA_900551515.1 uncultured Porphyromonadaceae bacterium | reverse complement strand
CCCCTCCCCTCGTTAATCTTTGTTAAACAAATCTTTGCTGATTTTCAATAAAATAAATGAATCGTTTAAGTTGCAGCAGCTGGAACGTAAAAAATCCCGCCACGGGATCGCGACGGGACTGTATATCGTGAAGCAAACTGTTTCGCCCCAACATATTAGCTATACACATTTATATATATATAGTTATACACATTATAAAAATTATGTGTATGCCGGTAATGCTGGCTCAATCACATGCCAGTGTAGGTGTGAGGCGAAAGCGCATGCAGCTCGGCTTTCACGGCATCGCTCACATCGAGCGTGTCGATAAACTCCGCGATGCTCTCGGCCGTGACAGCCGTGTTGGTGCGGGTGAGCTGCTTGAGCGTCTCGTAGGGGTGGGGATAGCCTTCGCGGCGCAGGATGGTCTGGATGCCCTCGGCCACGACGTTCCACATACGGTCGAGATCGGCCTGCAGCGCTTTTTCGTTGAGAATGAGCTTGCCGAGACCCTTCATGGTGCTGGCGATGGCTATGAGTATGTGACCCATCGGCACGCCGACATTGCGCAGCACCGTCGAGTCGGTAAGGTCGCGCTGCAGACGCGACACCGGAAGCTTCTGCGACAGATGCGCGAGGATGGCGTTGGCCATGCCGAGGTTACCTTCCGAGTTTTCGAAATCGATGGGATTGACCTTATGGGGCATTGCCGACGAGCCGACCTCACCGGCCTTGATGCGCTGCTTGAAATAGTCCATCGAGATATACTGCCAGATGTCGCGGTCGAGATCGATGAGGATGGTGTTGATGCGGCGCAGGGCATCGAAGAGTGCGGCGAGATTGTCGTAGTTGGATATCTGCGTGGTCATCATCTCGCGCTCGATCCCGAGGCTCTCCTTGAGGAAGCGGGCGCCGAACGCAGGCCAGTCGATGCCGGGATAGGCTACATGATGGGCGTTGAAATTACCGGTGGCGCCACCAAACTTGCCGCTCACAGGCACAGCTTTCAGAGCGGAGATCTGCGTGCGCAGACGATAGGCAAACACTCCGATCTCTTTGCCGAGGCGCGTAGGCGAGGCCGGCTGTCCGTGAGTGCGTGCAAGCATAGCCACATCGGCCCATTCGGCCGCGAGCGATTCGAGCTTGCCGGAGAGCTCCTCTATGGCTGGGAGATACACCTCGCTGACAGCCTCACGCACCGACATAGGCACCGACGTGTTGTTGATATCCTGCGAGGTGAGGCCGAAATGGATGAACTCCTTATACGGCTCGAGATCCATGGCGTCGAACTGCTCCTTGAGAAAATACTCCACAGCCTTGACATCGTGGTTGGTCACCGACTCGATCTCTTTGATGCGGCGGGCATCGGCAAGCGAGAAGTCGCGGTAGACAGCCCGCAGCTGCTCGAAGACCGACTGCGGAACAGCCGAAAGCTGCGGCAGGGGCAGCCGGCACAACGCGATGAAATATTCCACCTCGACGCGCACGCGATAGCGCATCAGGGCAAATTCGGAGAAATACATGTCGAGCCGTTCGCACTTGCCGCGATAGCGGCCGTCGACGGGCGAGATAGCAGTCAGTGACGTCAGTTCCATGCTTTGATTCTGTAAGTATATTGGATGATGAGTAAACATTGTCGTAGCGGTGACGGCACACATCGGAGCGTGTCCCGGCGACTACGGCTGCAAAGTTACGCATTTTTTCATTTTGCCCGAGATTTTTGAAAAACTTTCGCCCGCATATTTGTTATAATAAACGAGAAAGTTTATAACTTTGCATTATCAAAACCACACTACGTCAGCATCAGATCCGCAACTACTTATTCATATCATATAATTGCCGCGAGGCACTTCATTTATTTACCCATCATCAACATTTTATTCAGCATTAATCGATTATGGATTCTCCTAACGAAAAAAAAGGTAAACGTCCGCGCATTGGTCAGCCGCGTCTTGCTCCTCAGGACAACGAGATGAGAGATTACATCAACGAACAGGCTGCCGCTTCAGCCGACAACACTCCGCGTTTCCGCGAACAGCGCCCCTACCAGCAGCGTCAGGGCAGCTACAACAATTACAACAACCGCTACAACAACAATTACAACAACCACTATAACAACGGCGGCAACGACTACAACGATCCGGAAGCCGGCACCAGCCCCGCCGAAAACACCGAAGGAACCGAAAGCGAAGAAATGCAACGCCGCCCCTACCACTACAACAACAACCAGGGCGGTTACCGACGTTACGACAATCAGGGTGGCTACAACAATCAGAACCGTCAGGGCGGCTACAACAGCCAACATCGCCAGGGTGGCTACAACAATCAGGGTCGCCATGGTGGTTACAACAACCAGGGTCGCCAGGGTGGTTACAGCAACCAGAACCGTCAGGGAGGCTACAACAATCAGCATCGTCAGGGTGGCTACAACAACCCCAACCGCGGACGCATCCAGCACAACGAATTCGGCATGCCGCGCGGCGGAAAGAGCTTCGTGCCGCGTCCCAAACGCGTCGAATACGAACAGTCGATTCCCGATCCCAACGAGCAGATCCGCCTCAACAAGTTCATGGCCAACGCCGGCATATGCTCGCGCCGCGAAGCCGACGAATACATCCAGCAGGGCCTCGTGAAAGTCAACGGCAACGTTGTCACCGAACTTGGCACCAAGATAACCCACAGCGACACCGTTGAATACGATGACAAGCTCGTGGCTCTGGAACGCAAGACCTACATCCTGCTCAACAAGCCGAAGGACTGCGTCACCACCTCCGACGACCCCAACGGACGCCTCACAGTGATGGATCTCGTGAAAAACGCCTGCGACGAGCGCATCTACCCCGTAGGACGTCTTGACCGCAACACCACCGGCGTGCTGCTGCTCACCAACGACGGCGATCTCGCATCCAAGCTCACGCATCCCAAATACGTCAAGAAAAAAATCTACCACGTGTGGACCGACAAAGACATCTCCGAGGACGACATGCAGCGCATCGCCGACGGCATCGAGCTTGAGGACGGCCCCATCCACGCCGACGCCATCAGCTATGCCACCGACACCGACCGCAATCAGGCCGGCATCGAGATCCACTCGGGCCGCAACCGCATCGTGCGCCGAATATTCGAGAGCCTCGGCTATCACGTCACGAAACTCGACCGCGTCTACTTCGCCGGCCTCACGAAGAAAAACCTTCCGCGCGGCCGCTGGCGCTACCTCACCCAGGAAGAGGTCAACTTCCTCAAAATGGGTGCTTTCGAATAAACCACAACAGTAATTTTGCCATATATCACCAAATGAAACGAACGAAAATCATCGACATATTCTCGCCCGAACTCATCGGCTCCGAAGTGAGCGTGATGGGATGGGTGCGCACACGCCGCGGCAACAAACACGTGCAGTTCGTTGCCCTCAACGACGGCTCCACAATCAAAAACCTCCAGGTGGTCTTCGACATGAACCGCTTCACCGACGACGACCTCCGCGGCGTCACCACCGGGGCCAGCATCCACGTCACCGGCCGCCTCGTAGAGTCGATGGGCAAAGGTCAGACATGCGAAGTGCAGGCCGACACCATCAAGATCTTCGGCACCGCCGACCCCGAGACATATCCCCTGCAGAAAAAAGGCCACACCCTCGAATTCCTCCGCGAAAAAGCCCACCTCCGCCCACGCACCAACACCTTCGGCGCCATCCTGCGCGTACGCTCCACGCTGGCCTATGCCATCCACAAATTCTTTCAGGAACGCGGATTCTTCTATCTCAACACCCCGCTCATCACCGCCTCCGACTGCGAAGGCGCAGGCCAGATGTTCCAGGTGACTACGAAGAACCTTTACGACTTGAAGAAAGATGAGAACGGTTCCATTATTTACGATGATGACTTCTTCGGAAAGCAGGCCAGCCTGACTGTTTCCGGACAGTTGGAAGGCGAACTTGCCGCTACTGCATTGGGAGCCATCTATACATTCGGTCCTACGTTCCGTGCCGAGAATTCCAATACTCCCCGCCACTTGGCAGAGTTCTGGATGATTGAGCCGGAAGTAGCGTTCAATGATATTACGGACAATATGGACCTGGCGGAAGATTTCATTAAATATTGTGTACAGTGGGCTTTGGACAACTGTGCCGACGATGTGAAGTTCCTCAATGACATGTTTGATAAGGGCTTGATTGAACGTCTGCAAGGTGTCTTGAAAGAAAGCTTCGTGCGCCTGCCTTATACGGAAGGTATCAAGATATTGGAAGAGGCTGTTGCCAAAGGGCATAAGTTTGAATTCCCGGTGTACTGGGGAGTTGACTTGGCTTCCGAACATGAGCGCTATCTGGTGGAAGACCACTTCAAGCGTCCGGTTATCCTGACTGACTATCC
>URWH01000191.1 GCA_900551515.1 uncultured Porphyromonadaceae bacterium | reverse complement strand
CAGCGGCTCGACGAGCTGGAACTTGAGGTCCTCCGGCAGACCGCCGACGTTGTGATGGCTCTTGATGACCACGCTCTCTCCGCCCAGGCCGGACTCCACCACGTCGGGATAGATGGTGCCCTGACCGAGCCATTTGACGTCGGAAAGCTTCTGAGCCTCCTCGTTGAACACGTCGATGAACCCTTTGCCGATGATTTTGCGTTTTTTCTCAGGTTCGGTGACTCCGGCGAGCTCAGCGAAGAATTTCTTTGAGGCGTCGACGCCTATCACGTTGAGCCCTAGGCCTTCATAGTCGCGCATCACGTCGGCAAACTCGTTTTTGCGGAGCATGCCGTGGTCAACGAATATGCAGGTGAGGTTTTTGCCGATAGCTTTGTTGAGCAGCACGGCGGCAACCGATGAGTCGACACCGCCGCTCAGTCCGAGCACCACTTTGTCGTTGCCGAGCTGTTTCTTCAGGTGGGCGACGGTCGATTCGATGAACGATGCCGCGCTCCAGTCCTGGCTGGAGTGGCAGATGCCGACCACGAAATTGCGGAGCAGCTGCATGCCGCATGTCGAGTGAAACACTTCGGGGTGGAACTGTACGCCCCACACCTCCTCGCCGTCGATGTGATAGGCGGCCACTGGCACTTTGTCGGTCGAGGCTATGATGCTGAAGTTGTCGGGCAGCGCCGTGATGGTGTCACCGTGGCTCATCCACACCTGGCTGCCGGCCTCGATGTCGTGGAGGAGCGGATCGTCGGTGACCGACGAAAGGATGGCGCGGCCGTATTCGCGTGAGTCGGCCGGTTCGACGGTGCCGCCGTTGATGTGAGCCATGAGCTGGGCGCCGTAGCAGATGCCGAGGATGGGATAGCGACCGCGGATGCCGTCGAGCGATATGCGGAAAGCCTTCTCGTCATAGACCGAGAAGGGCGATCCGGAGAGGATGACGCCGATGACCGAGGGGTCGTCGAGCGGCATTTTGTTGTAAGGGATAATTTCGCAATAGCAGTTGAGTTCGCGGACACGACGTCCGATGAGCTGCGTGGTCTGCGATCCGAAGTCAAGGATGATTATTTTCTGTTGCATTAAATGATGTACTGAAAATATGTGGTGTTAAACAAGTTAGCCGGTTTTTGGCGGGATGGCGGAAGGTCAGTCGGTGAATGTGTGAGACAAGCCCGTAACGTTGGAGAGCGGGCGCTGTGCCTCGAAATTCTGCACTTCGATCTTATAGGTGAAAGTCTTGCTGTCGCCAAGCGCTTTGCGGATGGTGTCGTAGGGCACGAAAACACTCCAGTTGTCCCAGTAGAAGTCGTTTGATTCGACGTCGGCCATATCCTGCACTGTGAGGATTCTGTCGCGTTCGTCGCGGAGCGGATTGCCCTCTTCATCCTTGAGGAAGATGCAATAGCAGATCTTGTAGCCCTCGAGGTTCTGGCTGTTGACGCGTGAGTGAACGAGCATGCCGTCCTGGCCTTCGTAGTTGATGTTGTGCTCAACCCAGTAGTCCTCGATGGTGGCACCATAGTCGTCGGGTTTGAGCGACACTTTGAATTCTTTGGATATAGCGAGTTCGTCGTCGACCCAGAGCTGGAAGCTGTAGGTGCCGGGGAAATAATAGGGGACGCCGCGGCGGCGTACGTTGTCGCCCCAGGTGTAGAGGTCGGCAGTCTGGTCTTTGCCCGGCTGAGCTTTGATGACCCACTGATAGGTGAAGTCGTTGGGATCTTCAATGCCGTCGACCGATCCGTCGGGCTTGACGATGCGCACGCCCACAATTTTATCTTCGGCTTCTTCCGGTCCGTTGTAGGTTACGCGGGGGAGCAGGTAGTTGAGATCGTAGGTGTAGAGGGGGGCGCCGAAATCGGAGTAGATTTTGTTGCCACTTTCGTCGGTGTTGGCAAAAGCGATGTCGACGACTTCAAATTTCACGGTGCCAGTCTGTGTGAGCTGGATCACTTCCACTTTGCTTCCGTTGGTGACATACATCCGTGAGAAACGGGGCTGGCTGGAGGGATTCTCGGCATATTCGATATCGATGCCGTCGTTGCCGCTTTTTGTCACGGTGGCCCAGCTGGCGGGATATTGTGAGATTTCCCATGTGGTGTTTCTTGCTTCAACGGGAATATAATCGTGGCCGCCGGCACCGCGTGCGGATGATGTTGTCTTATCGATGGAAAAATACGGCTTGGCGAGTGTTTCCGACTCCTCTCTGGCTTTGCGGCGGCTTTTGCCTTTTTTGGTAGGCACTTTGGGCGCGTCCGGCTGACGGTCGACTGTTTCTTTTTCTTTTCGGTCGATTGTCGGGAGCCCGTTGGGCAGAGCCGCGTCGGCAACGAGGGCTGCGCTCAGCATTACGGCGCCCATGAGGAAAATTCGTTTGCTAAAAAGGTGAATCATTGTAAGGTATAGGTTTTTGCGTGTTTATAATCAGGATTCTTTTCCGTTGACATATTTGTAGAGCGCTTTTCCGGTTTTGTCGAAATAGGTGCCGTTGAAGAACTCATTGTTTTTGAACGTACCTTTGTAGGATTCACCCGAGGAGTAACGTATTTCGCCGTCGAGTATCTCACCGTCGTTGAACGTGCCTTCAAACGTTGTGCCGTCGGCGGCGCGCAGGAATCCGTGGCCTGTAATCTTACCGCCGGCAATGTCGCCCTTGTAGTAATCGTAGGTCTTGTCGTTGAATTTCACATAAGCATCGGTCTTCATGTCGGGAACGGAGTCGGCATTGAGGGTGCCGGTGTATAGGCCGCTGATGCCTGAGATGGTGAAGGGCATGCCGCTGACGGTCACCGGTCCGTTTGTTTCCTCCGTGGCTTTGGTGTTTTCGACGACATCTGTTGTGTCGGCATCGGTTGATGAGCCACCTGAATTTCCCAACGACCAGAAATAATAGGCAGCTGCTCCGGCGGCTATTGCGACGATAAATATGACGATTACCAGCAAAATGCCGCGTTTGCTCTTAGCTTTTGTTTTTTTGCTGTCCGTGGCGCTGACGGGATTTTCCTCAACCGGAGCCTTAGATTCGGATACGTCGCCGGATATTTCGGTATCCGATGACTCGGACGATTCAGATTCGTCGGCCGGTGCTGACGGGGTGTCGGTCACCGTTTCAGGCTCTTCTTCGTAGTCGGTTGTTACGGTCGGTTCTTCAGAATCGGTTTCAGCCGGGGCATCGATGTCGATTTCGTTGCTGTCGGTTTCGGAAGAAACGTTTGTTTCATTTTCCGGTTCATCCGTCTTCGCTTCAGCTTCTGTCTCCGGTTCTGTCTCCGGTTCAGCTTCTTCCTTCATCTCGAACTCCTCTTGCTCCGGAGCCTCGACAACGGCATGTTCTTCTTCAGCAACCGGCTTTTCTTCGACGACGGTATGCTCCTCTTTGGCAACCGGCTCCTCTTCGGTGGCATCGGCGGAATGTGCTATCGGGGTTGGGATGTATACCTCCCGGGCCGGTTCTTCCTCGTTGCGATTTTCGACGATGGCCACTGTCTCGGCCACTTCTTCGGGTTCTGTTTCGGGCTCAACTGCGGGTATGGTCTCGGATTCCGGCTCGGCGGGAGGGCACATCGATTTGTCGAGGTCGGCGATGATCTCTTTTGCGGTGTGATAACGCTGTGCCTTTGAAACCGACATCGCCTTGGTGATGATGTCGCGGATCGCATCGGGCACGAAGTCGGGGAAATCGATATGGCCTACGTTGAGTATCGTCGAAGGCTCCGGCGGATTGATGCCGGTGATGATTTTGTAGAGCGTGGCGCCCAACGAATAGAGGTCGCTTTCGGGCGAGAACGATTCGATAGCACCGGTGTACTGTTCGAGCGGGGCATATCCGCGGCTTACGCCTATCGGTGTGGCGCTCGTCTGGGCGCCCTGACTGTCGAAATTCTTGGCGAGGCCGAAGTCGATGAGTATAGGCTGATTGTCGCTTGCCCTGACAATGATGTTGGCCGGCTTTATGTCGAGATGATTGATTCGCTTTGCATGGATATGATCCAAAGCTTCGGCTATATGGCGGACGTAGTCGATGGCCCGGTCGATGGGCAGAGGCTCGCATTCCACCATATCCTTCAGTGTCATGCCGTCGACGAAATCCATCACGAAATAGGCCGAGCCGTTGTCTTCAAACACGTCGAGAATCCTGACGATGTTGGGGTGGCTGAGTTTTGAAAGTGTGATGGCTTCCTTGATGAATTTGGCACGGAAACGGGCCATCTCTTTTGCCGACGACGTGGATTTGGCAACGATGTTGTTGGAGTGGTCGTCGCGGTCGCAGTATTGTTGCGGAAAGTATTCCTTGATAGCGACTTTGTTGTAGAGAATTGTGTGTTGTCCAAGGTAAGTGATACCGAAACCGCCCTG
>URWH01000190.1 GCA_900551515.1 uncultured Porphyromonadaceae bacterium | reverse complement strand
CCGGCGCCGGCGTCAAGCCTGCAGCTACGACACATTTCAGCTGGCGCGACAACAACATGTCGGTCTACAAAGCCTTCGAGCACCAGCATCTGCTCGAGATCAACCGCTCGCTCCGTAAGCTTCAGGGCGACAGTCTCGGCGAGATCGATTTCCTGCCGATGCGCGGCGACTTTCCCCGCGGCATCTTCGTCACCGCCTACACCCGCTGCGGCCTGAGCGCCGACGAGGCCACAAAACTCTACTCGGAATTCTATGCCGGCGCACCGTTCGTTCACCTCACCGACAAGCCGCTCGATCTCAAACAGGTGGTCAACACCAACAAATGCCTTCTGTGGATCGAGAAACACGGCGACAAACTGCTCGTGCTCAGCGCCATCGACAACCTCCTGAAAGGTGCGTCGGGACAGGCCGTCGAAAACATGAATCTGATGTTCGGCCTCGATGAGACCACCGGGCTGCGGCTCAAGCCATCGGCCTTCTGACAGAACAAAAGCAAAACCAACGACAATGAAACTTTTTGACGTTTATTCATTATATGAAATCGAGCCGGTACGAGGCAGCGGCAGCTATGTCTACACCTCCGACGGCACCGAGTATCTCGACCTCTACGGCGGCCATGCCGTAATCTCGATAGGCCATGCCCATCCCCGCTACACCGAAGCCATCGCCGGACAGGTGAGCCGTCTCGGTTTTTATTCCAATTCCGTTGAAAACTCGCTTCAGCACATCCTTGCCGAGAAGCTCGGACGGCTGTCGGGCTACGACGACTATTCACTCTTCCTGTGCAACAGCGGGGCCGAGGCCAATGAGAATGCCATGAAGCTGGCTTCGTTCCACACCGGACGCTCCAAGATTCTGGCTTTCGACAAAGCATTCCACGGACGCACATCCGGCGCCGTCGCAGCCACCGACAACCCCTCGATTGTGTCGCCGTTCAACCGCACCGACCACATCGAATTCGCACCGCTCAACGCCGCCGACATCGTCGAGCAGAAACTCCGCTCGGGCGAGTTCGCCGCCGTGATCATCGAAGGCATACAGGGCGTAGCCGGCATTCGCATGCCCGATGACGGTTTCATGCGCCGGCTCCGTGAGCTGACCCGCGAAACAGACACAATGCTCATCGTCGACGAGATTCAGTCGGGCTACGGTCGCTCCGGCCGCTTCTTTGCCCATCAGTATTCCGGTATCCGCCCCGACATCATCACATGCGCAAAAGGAATAGCCAACGGATTCCCGATGGGCGCCGTGCTCATCTCCCCCGAATTCGAAGCGCGGAAAGGGATGCTCGGCACCACATTCGGCGGCAACCATCTGGCATGCGCCGCCGCCATTGCCGTCCTCGATGTCATGGAAAGCGAGAATCTTATCGACAACGCTCACACCGTCGGAGAATATCTCCTCGATGAACTCAGGCAGATACCGCAGTTTGCCGGCGTGCGCGGCCGGGGCCTCATGATAGGCTTCGACATCGACGGAGCGGCCGCCGACCTCCGCCGCCGCCTTTTGTTTGAAAAACACATCTTCACCGGAGGTGCCGGCACACACACCGTGCGCCTGCTTCCCGCCCTTGGATTAAGCAAAGAGCAGGCCTCCGCATTCATTAAAGCTTTGAAAGAAATATTATGAACAAATTTACTACCGTACAGGATATTGGCTCACTGCACGACGCAGTTAAAGAAGCGCTCGAAGTAAAGGCCGACCGGTTTGCATGGCAGCATCTCGGACGCAACCGCACCCTGCTGATGATTTTTTTCAACTCGTCGCTGCGCACCCGTCTGAGCACTCAGAAAGCGGCGATGAATCTCGGCATGAACGTGATCGTGCTCGACGTCAATCAGGGCGCCTGGAAACTCGAAACCGAGCGCGGCGTAATCATGGACGGTGACAAAGCCGAACATCTGCTCGAAGCAATCCCCGTAATGGGCTGCTATTGCGATATCATAGGCGTGAGATCATTTGCCGGACTCACCGACCGCGACGCCGACTATCAGGAACGAGTCATCGATCAGTTTATCCGCTATTCCGGCCGCCCGGTGTTCAGCATGGAAGCCGCCACACGTCACCCGCTCCAGAGCTTCGCCGACCTGATCACGATTGAAGAATTCAAGACCAAAGAGCGCCCCAAAGTAGTGCTCACCTGGGCACCGCACCCTAAAGCACTGCCGCAGGCCGTGGCCAACTCTTTCTGCGAATGGATGAATCAGACCGACTGCGATTTTGTGGTGACGCACCCCCAAGGCTATGAGCTGGCACCGTCGTTCGTCGGCAACGCCCGCGTCGAATACGACCAGCGCAAGGCCCTCGAAGGCGCCGACTTCGTCTATGCCAAGAACTGGGCGGCCTATACAGGCGACAACTACGGACAAATATTGAGCAAAGACCGCACCTGGACAGTAGGCGAGCGCCAGATGGCCGTTACCAACAATGCCTACTTCATGCACTGCCTGCCGGTTCGACGCAACATGATTGTGACGGATGATGTGATAGAAAGCCCGCAGTCCATCGTAATCCCCGAAGCGGCCAACCGGGAGATTTCAGCAACAGTGGTGCTAAAGAGACTGCTTGAAAGCCTCTAACCAGAGGACAAGACTACTTTATTCTTTTTAGGCGCGGATTACGCGGAAAACGCGGATTCTTTTCTTAAATTTTTTCCGTGGAATCCGCGTAATCCTCGCCTAAAAAGAAATTATAGCAAATGCATTTCAGCTACACCGCTATTACTTTTCCACTTCTTTGCCCGCTTCTTCCCAACCGATGAAACCTTTGTCAAGGTCATAGATTATATATCCTTTTTTGCTCAGTATGGCAGCGGCCTTTTTACTACGCTTACCACTACGACAATATACTGCAACCGGTTTGTCCTTCTGCAGAGTGGAGTCGGCCATCGTTTCAAACAACCCATCCAATACATTAATATTGATACTGTGGGGCACGTGTCCTTCCGAGTATTCGGCAACAGTACGCACATCCAGAAGCTGCACCTCCGGATTGGCTATCAATGTGGAAAAGTCATCTACCGAAACAGACTTGAACTGTCCCTCCTTCTGCTGGCAGGAAAAGAGGGTGGTAAAAACGAGGCAAAGGCCCGCGAACAATGTCTTCATCGAATATTTCATTTTAGTCAAGGTTATAAACAAAATCGTAAGTCTTGATGTCACCGGAATAAGTGTGCACACTGAAATGAACCATAACCTTCTGTATACCCTCTGCCGCATACTGCCGCAAAGGTACGGAAGCGTAGGCACGCCTGGTATAAGACACCACCTCCTCCTTTGCGTCATGATACAGCGTCAGATATACTTCACTACACCCGGTAGCAGTATCCACAATCACTTCATCCTCAATAAAATGGAACTTATGTTCACCATTCTCCTTGACTATCAGTGTCATATTGAGATAGTCGAGTCCCATCCAGATACCCAGTACATCAGTAGGGTCTGTCTTGACGCCCTCCTCGAACTTGTCGACCGTTTGGGGAACGACAGAAAGAACACCGCTCAAGGCATACAGCACCGCACCGGCAGTTCCATCGGCAGTTACCTCCGAAGCATAATTACTGATGACACGTACCGAAGCGTTTGCCTCTATGTTCGTCTTTGTCTTGTCCTCCACTACCGGCAAGGTTTCCCCTTCATCCGTCACAACAGACCGCAGATAGCCGTCAGCCCCCGAAAAGGCAGTCAAGAATTCCAACTTCACGGAAGGATAATGATAATCATCATCGCCACAACCAGCCAACAGACAGGCCAACAAAGGCAAAAGCCACCAATCACAGTACTTCTTCATGTATTCATTCTTTTATAGCCGCCAGATAATTCTTCAACGGGTTGGCATACATCAGCAGCATTTTTCCGCGCAGAAAGTCCACGTCCTTATTAGGAATGGAGATACGCTCCAACTGTTGTTCTATATAGGCCGTGAAGCGCTGCTTATCCTCGGCAGTGTAATGGTCGGAAAAATCCTCCTTCCCCTCGAGAAGGTCGTGTGCCACATAATTATTGGGATACATCCGGTAGCTGGCATGAATGCGTTTGTCTATCAGTGCAGACATGCGTGCAAAGAGTTCGGGCTTCGGAAGTGAACGGTCCATCTTCGCCAATTCATCATTCATGCAGGCACCCGTCTGGAAATGTACCCGCCCTTTATAGCCGAACAGTCCGGTCTGCATATTCAGCAAGTCGTCAGCCGTCGTTTTCTTATAGCCTTCAATGTCCCGTTTCAGTTGGAACTCCTGCGCTTTCAGGAAGTCGCAAGGGTCGTATTCATAGGAAATGGCAAGCGGAGCTATATTCATTTCCATTAAGCGGTCAATGACGTCGCCTTCACCGCCTATTGCCAGCATCTTCAGCACAC
>URWH01000189.1 GCA_900551515.1 uncultured Porphyromonadaceae bacterium | reverse complement strand
GCCGGCGGCTGGAAGCCGCCGCTCCTAACGGTCCCTGCCATTTCATTAGCAGTTGTTGATCCAATGTTGCTTTGCTTGAATCGTAAACAAAAAGGGCGCCACGGTGAGGTGACGCCCTTTTGGAAAGGTTTTTTGTGGGGATGATTACATCTCTTTGACGATTGTGCGAGAGCCGCCCATGTTGCGAGAGAAGGCTGCTTTCATCTGCTTTGAGGGCTTGAGCATGTGTACGCCGGATGCGGCAGCACGCGATGCCGGAGCCGATGCCAGCGACGGTTTGTTTCCGTTGGCAGCCCAGTAGATGGCGATGTAAGAGAGCATGTCGTCGGTCGTACCGAAGTCGCCGGGGAAGTACTGGCTGTCGTCGAATTCAAAGTTGGGCTTGAAGCCATCGGCATAGTCGCGGAACCCTTTGGCGTTCTCGCAGTAGAAAGTGATCGGGTAGAGGACGAAGTTGTAGCTTCCTGCACGTTTCTGCCAGCCTTCCATACCGCAGTTCTTGCCCTGAGTCGTCGTACCGATGAGACGGACGTCGATGTCGAGGCCGCGTAGGCCGTTGATGAGGAGCTCGCTGGCCGAGGCGGTGTTCTCCGTGCCGATTACATAGACGTGGCTGAGGTTGAGCGCGCTGTTGAGTGCCTGAGCGATAGGCTCGTAGCCGGCTGACGTTTCGGGGTTGGCTGCTTCGCCGATGTTGTAGACACCGACTTCGCCGGCGGCGGTGCGGGCGGCGTTGAAGGTGGTGCGGAGGTAGGTCTGACCCTGGTGAGCCTGGCCTGCTACGAGAGTGCCGAGGACGGTGCTCGAGAGGACGTGTCCGCCATTGTTGTAGCGGAGGTCGATGATGAGTTCGCTGACACCTTCAGCCTTGAACTGGTTGAAAATTTCGAGGAGCTGCGAGTCGTAGTCCATGTGGAAGTTCATGTAGAGGAGATAGCCGATCTTTTTGCCGTTGTTGGCTGTGATGACGGTTGATTTGTAGATCGCGGGATCGACGTAGGTGGTGCGACCGATCTGCACGGATGCTACGCGTGTGGTGACGGTGGCTACGCCGTTGTTGAATTCGACAGTGTTGAGGTCGACGGTGACATTGCCGTTGAGGAGCGAATTGCCGAGCGACTGATAGTTGCTCTGTGTGACGGCGATGTTGTTGACTTTGGAGATGAAGTCGCCGCGGCGAACACCGGCCTGATCGGCGGCGGTGCCGGGAGTGACATACATCACGGCGAAGCCGCAAGGAGCGTCGTCGTTGGCGCCGAGGATGGTGGGCATCACGGCGAGACCGGCATCGGAATAGCTTTCACCTGCTGAACGCGACAGGGGAGCGTTGCTCTGGATGTTGGAGTAGTAACCGACGCGCTGACCGTTCTGCCACAGACCGTCGTCGTGGTTTACGTCGTTGCTTTCGGCCACACCGTCAAGCATCTGAGTGAGGAACTGGTCGTAGTCGAGGCTATAGTCAAGGAGAAGGTCGGCCACGGGCTCGTTCCAGAGGTAATACTGCTTCATGATGTCGAATGTCCAGGCGTTGACGTCGCGGAATCGGCCTTCGCCTTTTTCAACGACGCCTTCGCCCTGGCGTACGATGAGCACGCACGGTTCGGCATAGCCGTTGATTTTCACGGTCACTTCAGCCGAGCGTCCGAGCTTGCCGTCGTTGGGGGCTACTTTCAGACGCAGCGAGCTGGTGCCGGAATAACCGCTGGGTGTCAGCACCTCGCACCATTCCTGGTTGCTGGTGGCAGTCCAGTTTGACGGTGCTTCGAATTCGTAGATAAGGAGTTGTCCTTTGAGGTCGGCGTCGTTGACGGCTGACCATTGTGCTGTCTCGATGCCGGAGCCGGGCAGTTCGTCGTCATCGTCATCACAGGCTGTGAATCCGAATGCCATTGAGCCGATGAGTGCCGACAGGGCAAATGATTTGAAATATTTCAGTAACATGGTGTTGCTTGATTAGATGATTATTTGAGTTTGATTCTGTCGGCAGCCTTTGAGCGGGCTTCTTTGGCCGAGTGGTCGAATGAGCGGATCACGATGGTCTTCGGTGCGTTGATCTTTCCGCGGTGCAGATAGGCCGATGCGGATGCGTTGCGTTCGAGCACGAGATCTGAATAGCAGCGGAACTGGACGTCGCTGTACCACCAAGCCGAGTTTGCCGTGCACATCGAGGGATAGTAATAGGCGGGAATGTTCGGGTTGTAATATCCCTTGACGGTCACGGTGTTGCCATCGGCAGATACTTCGACAGGGAAGTCGTAGAGGTTGTCGATGTCGCGGCCGGTCGACGGGCGTATGCCTACTCCCCAGAAGTATGAGTTGGCGCTTGTGCCGAAGTTACCCATTGTCCAGTTGAGGCTCTCGGGTTTCGGAACCACGATGCCGTCTTCGCGGAATTCAATGAACCATTTGGGGCCATAAAGAGTGGCAGCTTCCTGTGCCGATTTGCCGGCGGCGATAAGGTCGGATGGCGACTGGTAGGGGAAGTCGCTTTCAGGGCCGAAGCCGAGAGCCACAAGGCGGTTAGCGGCTGAGTATTCGGCTGTCGTGGCATCGTCAACACCTGTAGAGATTGTGACGGGGAAGGTCACGATGTTGCCGTTGACATCGGTTGTCGAAGCGGTGTAGTGACCTGGCATGTTGGTGCGTGTCTCTCCGCCGATCTGGGGAAGCATGTCGGTCGTGAATGTGACATATTCAGCTGAGCTGACATATTCATCGTTGACGGCATAGATGCCGAACACGTAGGATGTGTTGGCCTGGAGATCGGAGGTCTCGAAAGTGGCGCCTTCGGATGAGAGAAGTTCAGCCAGCTGATCTCCGTAGACGGTTGAGCCGTTGTTCTGGATTATAGTCGACATGTCGACGCCAAGATCGCCCAAGGCGTCGACCTGGCTCTTAAGGAAGAATCCATAGACGGCGGAAACGGCGTTCTGCAGCTTCACGTTGTAGGCGGCTGATTTCCACGGAGCTGTCACGGATTCAGGCATCGCGGTGATGGTGATCTGCGGCACGGGTCCAACGGGTTCGCCGGTGCGGAAGTCGATGTATTTGGCTATTTCATGGCGTTCGCTGTCGAATCCTACGATGCCGACCACATAGTCGGTGTTGGAGATCAGACCGGTGGAGTTGATCACGGTGCTGCCGACGTGTTCGCGGGGTGTCTGGTTGGTGGAGTCGTCCCAGTTGCCGATAACTACCGAACGCACCTGAGCTTCACCTTCGCGGCGGAAGTAGTCAAATTCGGAGCGCTTGTCGATGTAGACGCGATAATCGGTGATGCCGTCTTCAGGAACGATGCTGACAGTGGCGGTAGTGGAAGTTGTTTCAACCGATACCTGGATGTCGAAGGGGCAGATGCCGGCCGGACGGGTCTTGAATTCGATCACCTGGAACTGGTCGGGATCGATGTTTTCGTCGTCCATAGGCACGCCTGCCATGAGGATGTATTCGGTGTCGGTGTATACGTGGATGTCATCAATGTTGCCGTAAGCGACAAATTTGTCGTTTTCGATGTCGGACGATTCAGTCAGTGCGTGACCGAACACTTTGAGGTAGCTGTCGTAGGTTACGCCGCCGTATATCGCGAGGATGTTCTTGATAGCCTCGTAGTCGGTTTTTTTGACTACCACATGCTTCATGCTTGTTACACCTTCGGGGAACTCAACATGATATTTGAACTCGGTGGTGCCGATGCGGTCGAGCGTGACGAGATCTGTATAGGGCATGTCGGTGCTCAGGTCGATTTTCTTCACGTCGCTGTACACGTAAGGGTTGATGCGACGTGTGGCGATATAGAGGACGAAGTTTTTGCCGCCTTCTACGTCGAGCGTGCTTACAGACGCGATGCCGTTTTCAAACTGGCCGATGGTGCCGTTGGTGAAAAGTTCTTCAGCTGTCGGGTTGAAATCCTGGTCCTGACCGGCTTCGACTACGACATAGGCATAGTCGGCAGCGCCGGCCGATGTGACCTGAAAATCGACTTGCGTACGCTGGATGTTGCTGACGTTGACACTAAGTGTCGGGGGCTCCTGATTTGGAGCCGTAATCACGTCGTCGTCATCGCTACATGAGTAAGTTGCGGAAAGTACGGCAACTGACAAAAGCAATGCGACACGGGATAAAAATCTGTGCATGATTTGTTTGGATGATTTGGTTAAACATTATTATCAATAGTTGCTTGCAAAGATAAGCAAAAAATGGCGTTGTTATTGCATAATGACCATAAAAGTTGGATAATTTATTGCATCGGTCGGTCAAATGCCGATTTAACCCGACAAGATGCCAGCATTTCCCGGCGTCGTTCCTAATCGCCTGTCGTTTTGGTTATCGGGTTGGGTATAACAAAAACGAACCCCCGATATCTCGGAGGTT
>URWH01000188.1 GCA_900551515.1 uncultured Porphyromonadaceae bacterium | reverse complement strand
CTGTCCTCGCAGGTCCATTGCTCGATGCCCTGCTGCGTGAGGGTGTAGCGTGTCGAGTCGTTGGGATAGTAGTAGATCTGCTTCACGCGCGTTTTCCCGTCGGCGCCGAGGAAGTTGATGTGGTTGGGGGCCACGCCTACGTCGTAGATGCCGGTGAACACGCCTTTGCCGGTGTAGGAGTGCGCCTCGCCGTTGTAGGTGACGCCCGAGTGCACGGCGTCGACCTGTGAAGCGGCGCGGGCTTTGTCGAGGAAGAGCTGCTTGCGGCCGCCGAACGAGATCTTTTTCACTGCGTCGAGCATAGCCAAATCCTCGGCTTTGTCGAGGGGCATCCTGACGAGCGCCATCGTGATGAGCTCGGCCGTGACGTCGTAGCCGGCATCACGCAGATCGTCGGCCGATGCGCCGTCGGCCAGCTCGACTATGGCTGTCACCACGGGCGCCGCGGTGGCGTTTGCCGACGGAAGGGTTATCGACATAGGCGATTTGTCGCCCATAGCTGTTGCAGGTGAGAGCGCGCTGTTGGCATATTCCCGGAGCATGATCTGACCCTGCAAGTCGATCTTGCTCTGCGCAACAGATGTGATGCATGCAAAAAGCATGAAAAGTGAGTAGATGTGTTTCATTTGCCTTAGAAAATTGTAAATAACGCAGCAAATTTATTATATTGAATTGTTAAAACAAATAGATGTAATCAAATTGTCACAAAAAATTTGTTTTACGTTTCAAATTGATGAATAAAATGTGAATATTCCCGCAAAAAGATAAAGCGCCATGCCCGGAGTGGGCACGGCGCTTTAAATAAAGTAAGCCGGGGGAAACTAACGGTCGGCGGCGGGGCTCATTTCGAGCTGGATGCGGTTGGCCGGCAGGAGATAGGTGCGGGCAAACGCGGCGAGGTCGGCGGCGGTGAGGCGGTCGAGAATCGAGAGATAGTCGGAGTGCATGTCGCGGCCGAACTTGTCGTACATGTGCATGACGGTTATCCAGTAGACGTTGTCGTCGGCGTTGTCGGTGTAGCTCTTGGCCATATATTTCTTCACCTTGTCAAGTTCTTCGCCGGAGATGGCTGCCGGATCGGCGAGCGATTCGATGGTGGCGGCTACGATGGCGAATGTGGAATCGGCATTTTCGGGTGCCACACGGATATAGACGGGCATGATCATGTTGGCGGGGTCGGAGCCGTTGAGGCCGGCGCCGATGCCTATGTGGCTTTTGACGCCATAGGTCCAGCCGCGCTTTTCGCGAAGGTCGGCGAGGAGTTTCGACTGTGCTATCTGTCCGAGGGCATGGCCGGTGATGACGTTGGTGAGGTTGTAGGAGCAGGGCGTATTATAAAAGGTGTAGGCGATGGTCTGCGGGTTGGCCATGGGCATGGTGAAGCGGTGGTGCGAGCGGCCTTTGGCGTAGCCGTAGCCGATGTCGCGGGGCTTCTCCATGCGGCCGTTCCCGGGAAGCGAGGCGAGGTAGGTCTCTACGAGCGGACGGATCGAATCAAGCGAGAAATTGCCGGTGATGAAGAACGAGAAGTCCGACATGTCGGCAAACCGGTCGCGGTAGATGTCGAGGATGCGGTCGTAGTTTACGCTGTCGCAGCCTTCAACGGTGAGCTTGGCGCCGAGCGGGTGACGGTTGTAGACATAGGAGTGGATCGAATCGCCCATGGCGAAGGTGGGGTTGGTGGACTGGCCGCCGAGACGTGTGCGGGTGTTGTCCATGAGGGTGTTGAAGGCGCGGTCGTCGCGGCGGGCGCCGGTGGAGCGCAGATAGATCATCTGCATGGCTTCGGTGAGCGATGCCGGCGTGGTGACGGCGCCGACGGTCTCTTCCATGTTGTCGACGGTGACGGCCGAGCGCACGTTCTTGCCCACGAGGAGGCGGCGCAGCTGGTCGGTGGTGTAGGGACCGTAGCCGCTGACGGCGAGTACGTCGTTGGTCATCTTATAGTCGGGGCCGAAGGCGGGGTCGTAGTGCTGAGAGAAGCCGCCCGGGCTGTAGCCCTGGATGAGGACGGAGTTGGGATTTTTGTCGCAGGGACGGAGGAAGACGCGGATGCCGTTGGAGAGCGTCCACACCGTGGCGTCGAACTGCGATAGCTGCTGCTCGGCGGTTATGGTGCCGGCGGCGGGCATCTCGGTGAGCAACGGGCCTTCGACCGACTTCTCTTCCCATGCGGAAAGCTCCGATTCGCGCACGGAGGTGAAAGCGTCGGTGAGGTCGGCAGGCTTGAGCGTGTCGGATTCAGGCACGTAGGCTATGATGACGGTGCCGGCGGCATCGGGGGCCACGAGCGAGCGCATGTAGTCGTTGACCTGCTGAAGTGTTATGGCGGGTATCACGCCTTTCAGCATCTTGTATTTCTGAACGGCCGAGGGGAGGGCGCCGCCGTCGGTGTAGTGGCGCACGTAGGCGCGGGCATATTCGGTGTTGGTGACCGAGGTGCGGCCGGTGTAGTCGTTGTCGGCTTCGGTGCGCAGGTCGATTTTGGCGCGCTGGAGCTCGGTGGGAAGGAAGCCGTGGACGGCGGCACGCTTAAGCTCCGTGGCTATGGCGCGGACGGCATCGGCGGCGCGGCCGTTTTTCGACGGTGCGCGCACTATCAGCGCGGGCTGCGTGCGCGAGAGCAGGAATTTGATATCGCCGACGGCAAGGCGCGACACTGGCGAGTTTTCGGCGTTTTCAATCTCTGTGAGGCGCTCGGCGAGCATGGCCGACACGAGCGAGCTGATGGCGTCGCGGCGCAGCTCTTCGATGGTGTTGGAGAGCGAGTCGGGCAGATCGTCGTGCTTGAGATAGATCTGCAGGTTGGTCGACGATTGTTCGGGATCGGTCTGCACGGAAGCTATCGGCGCGGCGTTGTAGGCCACGGGCACCGGACGGGAGATGGAGGCGTTGGCGGCCGGGACGCAGTCGGCCCAGAGCGAACGGATGCGCTGTTCGATAGTGTCGGGGTCAATGTCGCCAACGACGATCACGCACTGGTTGCCGGGATGGTACCATCTGGCGTAATAGTCGCGCAACTCGTCGGGACGGAAATTATCCACCACGCTCATCAGGCCGATGGGCATGCGGCGGCCGTAGACCGATCCGGGATACACTTCCGGGAGGGCCTTCTCGAGCAGGCGGGTTGAGGCCTGGCCGTTGCGTTGGCGCCATTCACCTTTGATCACGCCGCGCTCGGCGTCGATCTCATTCGGGTCAAGGGTGAGGTCGCCGCTCCAGTCGCGGAGTATGAGCAGACAGGAGTCGAGCGACGACTGGCGGGTTGTAGGCACGTCGCAGATGTTGTAGACGGTTTCGTCGGTCGATGTGTAGGCGTTGAGGTTGGCGCCGAATTTCACGCCGATCGATTCGAGATAGCTGATGAGCGAGTTGCCCGGGAAGTGCTTCGAGCCGTTGAAGGCCATGTGCTCGAGGAAGTGCGCCAGGCCGCGCTGATTCTCCTCTTCGTTGACCGAGCCTACGTTCATGGCAATGAAGAAGTCGGCGCGGTCGGCCGGGTTTTCGTTATGACGGATGTAATATTTCAGCCCGTTGGGGAGAGTGCCGGTTCTGACATCGGGATCCATGGGCAGAGGATTGAGTGCTGATGCTGTCAGCGCGGTGAGTAGTGCAGTCAGAGGGATTAATGCTTTTCGTAACATTGCTATGGCTGTGGTTGATGATTAGAAAATGAATGAAAGAGATGCGGTGAGGGCTTTTTCGTTGACCGACCGGGCGAAGGCGCTGTAGCTGCCTCCGAGGGCGAGCTGCAGGGCGTAGCGGTCGGCTATGGCGCGCGAAGCCGAGAGGCGCAGGCCGCATGTGGTGTAGCTTTTGGTGAGGATGTCGGCGCGTTCGAGTTCCATTGTCTGCAGGCCGGCCGATACCGACGGATCCCACGGCAGGAGCACCGAGGTGCTGAGCGGCACGCTCACCTCGGCCGTCATCTCGGCGGAGGCTCTCCAGAGGCGCCCGAAGCCCCGCGATGCAAGGATGCGCAGCGAGGGGATGAGGCGGTCGTTGTCGATATGGCGCTGAGGGTCGGCATACCGCTGGTGGTCGGAACTGAAGGTGACGGCAGGCTCCACGGCGAGAAGCGCTCCCTGCAAGGGATGCCATTGCCAGAGGCCGCGCCCGGTGACGGAGATGCGTGTGCGCCGGTACATGTCCATGCTGCCGATCTGCGGATAGACGCCCGACGAGGGATTGCCGAAGATGTTTTCGGCACCGGTGCGGCGGCCATAACGCAGCGTGGCGCTGACGCTCCAGTCGTGGACGGCGCCCGGCGCCAGCCATGCTCCCTGGGCCGAGAGGCCGTTGTCGGTGAGCGTCTGCAGCGGCAGCTTGTTGAGTCCGGTGAGGATATGGTCGGTTTTCATCCGCTGCCACCCGGC
>URWH01000187.1 GCA_900551515.1 uncultured Porphyromonadaceae bacterium | reverse complement strand
AATGTCACTTAAGCTATGCGACCCTGCCGTCAACATTTATTATTAAACAAGCTCTTAAGAGCCGGTTCGACAATATATGTTAACGGCAGGGCGGTCAATCGCGGTGCTCGCCGTGGAGCACCCACAGGCAGACGGCGCCTATGGCTGCCAGCGGCGCTCCGATAAGTGCGGGCGAGGCGAGGCCGAGTCCGGCGCTGATGGCTATGCCGCCCAGCGTTGCCGACATGGCATTCGACACATTGAATGCTATCTGAATGCCCGCGCCGCCCAGCATCTCGCCGCCGCGGCTGTAACGCACTATCAGATATTGCAGCGGGCCTCCGATGCCGAAGAGTCCGGCCGTGGCGATGAATGCCAGGATCAGCGACGGCACCTGCATCGTGGAGCAAAGCCATACGAGAGGCATCACCACTACCATCATCGATGCGAGGACGGCAGTTGTGGCTGATGCCGAATAGCGGTCGGCCAATCGACCGGATATGTAATTGCCCGCAACCATTCCGGCACCGGCAAGCATCATTATCCATGTCATGTCGGCCGTGGAGAATCCCGTGACACGGGTCATGATAGGCTCGATATAGCTAAGCCAGCAGTAGACGCTTGCCTGCCCGAAAAATACACCGCCATAGATGAGCCACGGCTCCCGCTTGCGCAGAAAGCGGAACTGGCCGCGGATGCCGGTGTCGGGGAGCGGTGCGAGCCACGGAAGCCACAGACGCATAAGCAGCCACGCCAGAAATCCGGCCAAAGCGACCACGGCAAAGCATATCCTCCAGTTGAAGAGATTGGTGAGCATCGTGGCCACCGGCACGCCGATTACGTTGGCTACGGTCATTCCGCCAACCATTATCGCCACAGCCTGTGCGCCATGGCCTTTGTCGGCAAGGCGCGAGCACACAATGGCGCCGGCCCCGAAGAATGCCCCGTGAGGCAGCCCGGAAACAAAACGCGCACACAGCAGCGTGATGAAATTCGGCGACAACGCTGCCGCCATGTTGCCTGCAAAGATGGTGGCGGCAAGAAGCAGTATGAGGTGCTTGAGCGGCATGCGGCGCAGCACGATAAGAAGCGGCGCGCCCACCGCCACTCCTGCCGAATAGGCCGAGATAAGATGTCCGGCCGTAGCGATGCCTACATACATGTCGCGCGCCACATCGCCCAAAATGCCCATCATGCCGAATTCGGCAATGCCCAGCGCAAATGTACCGAGCGCCATCGAGCCCAACGAACGTTTCATATATTATTATATGTGTGTGATTGAAAACTCGCCGCAAAGTTAGCGATAATTTCCCGTTCGGCGCGCAGGCACGAAACACCTTACTGCCAATAATTGTCAAATGCCGGACCCTCAGACACCTTACGGAGTGAATATCGTTAGGTTATGAATTCCAAACGTTTGATTCATTTTTAGCCGCAAATTGTATTGGAAATTGGGATAAAAAAGTTAATTTTGCAGTCGATATGCTCACGATGCCCCACAGGCGTCGGAGCTGCTTGTCTGATAATTTATTGCTAACCAATGATAAAGATAACATTTCCCGATAATTCGGTAAAGGAATTTGAAAGTGGCGTTACGCCGCTTCAGGTGGCTGAGAGCATCAGCCCCCGTCTGGCACAGGATGTGCTTGCCGCATCGGTCAATGAGCAGGAATGGGATCTCACCCGTCCTATCACCGAGGATGCCGCCATCAAGCTTTTCAAATGGGATGATCCAGAAGGCAAGCATGCCTTCTGGCACAGCTCGGCACACCTTCTTGCCGAGGCTCTTCAGGAGCTTTATCCCGGCGTGAAATTCGGCATCGGCCCCGCCATCGAAAACGGTTTCTATTACGATATCGACCCGGGACAGCATGATATCACGGCTGCTGATTTCCCCAAGATCGAAAAGAAAATGCTCGAGCTCGCACGTCAGAAACAGCCCATCGTACGCAAGGATGTTTCAAAAGCCGATGCCCTCAAGATGTTCGGCGACCGCAACGAAGAATATAAATGTGAGCTGATCAGCGAACTTGAGGACGGCCACATCACCACCTACACGCAGGGCTCTTTCACCGACCTTTGCCGCGGTCCGCACATCCCAACCACGGCTCCGATCAAGGCCGTCAAGATCACATCGCTCGCCGGCGCCTACTGGCGCGGTGATGAGAAACGCAACCAGCTCGTGCGCGTTTACGGCATCACATTCCCCAAGCAGAAAATGCTCGACGAATATCTGCAGCTGCTCGAAGAAGCCAAGAAACGCGACCACCGCAAGCTGGGCAAGGAAATGGAGCTCTTCGCATTCTCCCAGAATGTCGGCGCCGGCCTTCCCCTCTGGCTCCCCAAAGGCGCCGCCCTCCGCGACCGTCTCGAGCAGTTCCTCCGCAAAATCCAGAAACAATACGGCTATCTGCAGGTGATCACCCCGCATATCGGCAATAAGAACCTCTATGTGACCTCAGGCCACTATGCAAAATACGGCAAGGACTCATTCCAGCCCATCCACACCCCTGAAGAAGGTGAGGAATATCTGCTGAAACCGATGAACTGCCCCCATCACTGCGAGATATTCAAAGCCTATCCCCGCAGCTACCGCGATCTGCCCATGCGCCTTGCCGAGTTCGGCACCGTATATCGCTACGAGCAGTCGGGTGAGCTCCACGGACTGACACGAGTGCGCGGATTTACGCAGGACGATGCCCACATTTTCTGCGCCCCCGATCAGATCAAAGACGAGTTCCTGAAAGTGATGGACATCATTTTCTACATCTTCAAAGCTCTCAAATTTGACAATTTCGAAGCCCAGATCTCGCTCCGCGATCCGGCTCACAAAGAAAAATACATCGGCTCCGACGAAAACTGGCATCTCGCTGAGACAGCCATCATCGAAGCCTGCGAAGAAAAAGGACTCAAAGCCCGCAAAGAGCTTGGCGAAGCCGCCTTCTACGGCCCGAAGCTCGACTTCATGGTCAAAGACGCCATAGGTCGCCGTTGGCAACTCGGAACAATACAGGTAGACTACAACCTGCCCGAGCGCTTCGGCCTCGAGTACACCGGCGCCGACAACCTCAAGCATCGTCCCGTGATGATCCACCGCGCACCCTTCGGGTCGCTCGAACGCTTCGTGGCCGTACTGCTTGAGCACACTGCCGGACATCTGCCCCTGTGGCTCGCGCCCGACCAAGTGGTAGTGCTGCCCATCTCCGAGAAATTCAATGACTACGCTCGCAGCATTGTCGACCAACTCGACCAAGCCGACATCCGCACTATCATCGATGACCGCAACGAAAAAATCGGCAAGAAAATTCGCGAAAACGAGCTCAAGCGCATACCTTATATGCTTATCGTAGGCGAGAAAGAGCAAGAAAACGGCGAAGTTTCTGTAAGAAAACAAGGTCAAGGTGATCAAGGTTCGATGAAAATTAGTACCTTTGCCGAGCAAATAGCACAAGACGTCAAAGACTCCGTAGGACATTAAAGCTCTGCGAAGCCTTTAACGCGCACAATATAAACATAATACACAACATCTACACCCACTGAATGGAGAAAAAACCCTATCATCCCGGCCCACGGCCTCCGCGCCCCTCGGGCCCCCGTCCCCCAATGACGCGTCGCGGCGAAAAGCCCGCAAATCCCAACCTCATCAACGAACAAATTCGTGCACGCGAAGTACGTCTCGTAGGTGATAACGTCACACCGGGCATATACTCCATTCACGACGCCCTGCGTCAGGCCGAAGAACTCGAGCTGGATCTCGTGGAAATATCCCCGACTGCCGAGCCGCCGGTATGCAAGATACTTGACTATCAAAAGTACCTGTACCAGCAGAAGAAAAAGCAGAAAGAGATTAAAGCCAAGGCAACCAAAGTCGTTATCAAAGAAATACGATTCGGACCTCAGACAGACGACCACGACTACAACTTCAAGCTGCGCCACGCCATAGGCTTCCTTAAAGAAGGCGCCAAAGTCAAAGCCTACGTCTTCTTCAAAGGACGCTCGATACTCTTCAAGGAACAAGGCGAAGTACTGCTGCTTCGCTTTGCCAACGACCTCGAAGAATACGGCAAAGTAGACCAAATGCCCCTTTTGGAAGGCAAACGCATGATTATCATGTTGTCTCCCAAGAAGAAATAAACAACACTATTAATAATTAAACAAAACAACATGCCCAAGATTAAGACTAACGCCGGTGCCAAAAAGAGGTTCGCCCTTACCGGCTCAGGAAAGATCAAAAGAAAACATGCTTACAAGAGCCACATCTTGACCAAAAAAACCAAGAAGCAGAAACGCAACCTGACCCACTTCGGCTTGGTCGCCAAGAGCGACGCCAACAACGTTAAAGCACTGCTGGCCCTCAAATAAGGAGCATAAACAAAACCCGCGCCGCAGCATAAGCCTACACGCAACGCAGCATCGGCACCTAAGCATGGCCCTGCTCCGGGACACC
>URWH01000186.1 GCA_900551515.1 uncultured Porphyromonadaceae bacterium | reverse complement strand
ATACATCTTATAATAGGGCCGTGTGGGGTCGTTCATCAGCATCACGTAGTCGCCGCGAAGGTTCTCGCCGCAATATTCTTTATAGAATTCCTGCGGTGTGTAGGTCCGGCGCTCGATCGTGCGTCCGCGGGCGTCCTTGCGCGTCCATTCAAATTCCGTTGGCGGCTCGCCCAATACCAGCGACAGCATCCTGTAGATCTCGCTCAGCATCGCAAGCTTGCGCTCTTCCAGCACCTTTTCGCTCTTGCCCTCGCCCCACATCTTGCGGAGCTCGAGGCCGTCTTCGCGAAGCTTCAGCGATATCAGACGGCGCATCTGCGAGGTGTTGTTGCTGCTGTAGGTCTCAGGCCATATCTCGGCCGGCACGACGCCGTATTTCATCACATTTTCCGAAAAGCCGGTGTACTGGCCGCCGTCACTCAGCGGATTCTTGAACAGCCACTCCACTTTCTTGTCGTCCATCGGCAGCTTCCGCGTGTCGATGATGGTCTGCAGGAAGAGATTCGATTTCTCAAGTTGGTCGTAGAAGAAGTTGTAGTTCTGCGACAGTTCGAGCTTCGGCAGCGAATTGCGGGCCATCATCTGCGCCCTCACCACATTCAGCCCCGTGAAGAGCCAGCATCGACCCGACGAGCGCTGATTGGTGATGCCCTTGCTCTCGACGCGGTCGCTCATCGCGGGGTCCACGGCGCCGTCGTTGCGCGCATTGTGGGCGAGTGTGTTGATGTCGGTGCGGCTCAACGCATTGCGCAGCGCCCGTTCCGACGGTGTGTCGGGCTGCGAGGCACGCATCGTGGCCAGCATATCGGCCGTCACGCCTCCTTTGTTGCCGCCAGCAGCTCCCTGCGCCGTCATCACGGCCAGGGCAATCGCTATCAGTATCTTCATTTCTTTCCTATTTGTTTCTTTCGGCTGTCGGGCTCACCCGGTCAACCCTGATGATGAATAATATCTGCAAATTTACAAAATAATGCGCGCCCGAGACCATTTACGTTACAGATTTTTTTCCATAATTGTTGGTCGTACGGTTGATTTCCTTTAATTTTGCAATGTGCTTCGTGCGCCCCTCCGGCGCATAGATGTCGTTCCGTAATTTGTAATTATCAATTCATATTTTTTTAAATCCCTATCATCTATGTGGTTAACCAATTCGTCCATAGGTCGTAAGCTCGTGATGTCAATCACAGGAGCATGCTTGATCCTATTCATTACATTCCATGTGCTGATGAATGCCGTGGCCATCTTCTGGCCGGCCGCCTACAATGAAATCTGCAATTTCTTAGGCGCAAACTGGTATGCCCTGATCGCTTCCGCCGGTCTGGCTGCCCTCTTCATCATCCACATCATCTATGCCCTCTGGCTCACCGTCCAGAACCGTCGCGCACGCGGCAACGACCGCTACAACGTCGTGTCAAAGCCCCCGCAGGTCGAATGGGCTTCGCAGAACATGCTCGTGCTCGGCATCGTGATCCTCGCTTTCCTCATCGTCCACCTCATCCAGTTCTGGGCCAAGATGCAGCTCGCCGAAATCCTCGGATGCCACGGCGAAATACCCCCGCAGGCCGGTACGATGTTCATTCAGGTGGCATTCCAGGAGTGGTATACCCCCGTCATCTACATCATCGGTTTCGTTGCTCTATGGTTCCACATGACCCACGGTTTCTGGTCGATGTTCCAGACTGCCGGATGGAACAACGACACCTGGCTGCCGCGCCTCAAGGCAATCGGCAACTGGTGGGCGACGATCGTAGTCGCACTTTTCATCGTTCAGGCCGTTGTCTTCACCGTCAACGCACACGCCGACGTCAACTATGCCAACTGCCCCGCTCTCGTCGAGCAATATGAGCAGTTTGCTGCCGAAGGAAAAAATCAGCTCGTGGTCCCCGGCGAGTGCCTCCAGAATCCCTGCGGCGGCTGCCCGGAATCTCAGCCCGCTTGCTGCAATTAATTAATTTGTCAAACCACGAAACTATCGCTTTACAATATGGCAGACATCAAAAATCTGGAGGGTATGATCGACTCTACCCCCATTATGAAGGACTACGCCGACATCACTTCGGCCGCGCTTCCTGAATATCAGATCGACTCCAAGATACCCGAAGGCCCCGTTGCTGAGAAATGGACCAACTACAAAGCCCATCAGAAACTCGTCAACCCCGCCAACAAACGTCATCTCGACATTATCGTGGTAGGCACCGGCCTCGCCGGCGCTTCCGCCGCTTCGACGCTCGCCGAACTCGGATTCAAAGTCTACAACTTCTGCATCCAGGACTCTCCCCGCCGCGCTCACTCTATCGCCGCTCAGGGCGGTATCAACGCAGCCAAGGACTATCAGAACGACGGCGACTCCGTCTATCGTCTCTTCTACGACACCGTGAAAGGCGGCGACTTCCGCTCACGCGAAGCCAACGTTTACCGTCTCGCCGAAGTGTCAAACAATATCATCGACCAGTGCGTGCAGCAGGGCGTGCCCTTCGCGCGTGAATACGGCGGCTTGCTCGCCAACCGTTCGTTCGGCGGCGCTCAGGTGTCGCGTACATTCTACGCCAAAGGCCAGACAGGACAGCAGCTCCTCCTCGGCGCTTACGCCTCTCTCAACCGCCAGATCGAAAAAGGCCAGGTCATCTCGTTCAACCGTCGTGAGATGCTCGACATCGTCATCATCGACGGCCGCGCACGCGGTATCATTGTCCGCAACCTCGTCACCGGCGAACTCGAACGCTATGCCGCTCACGCCGTTGTCCTCGCCACCGGCGGTTACGGCCGCACCTTCTTCCTCTCGACCAACGCCATGGGCTGCAACGGCTCCGCCGCCATCCAGGCATTCAAGAAGGGCGCCTACCTCTCCAACCTCGCCTTCACTCAGATCCACCCCACATGTATCCCCGTTCACGGCGAAGACCAGTCGAAGCTCACACTCATGAGCGAATCGCTCCGCAACGACGGCCGCATCTGGGTGCCCAAAAAGAAAGAAGACGCCGAAGCCATCCGCGCCGGCAAGAAAAAACCTACCGACATCCCCGACGAAGACCGCGACTTCTATCTCGAACGCCGTTATCCCGCATTCGGCAACCTCTGCCCCCGCGACATCGCTTCGCGTGCCGCTAAAGAGCGCTGCGACGCCGGCTATGGTGTTGGTACTGGCAACGCCGTTTATCTCGACTTCAAATATGCTATCGACCGCCTCGGCGCCGACGTGGTTCGCGACCGCTACGGCAACCTCTTCGATATGTATCAGATGATCTCCGACGACAACCCCTACGAGACACCTATGATGATCTTCCCCGCCTCTCACTACACCATGGGCGGCATCTGGGTCGACTACGAACTCCAGACTTCCATCAAAGGCCTCTTCGCTATCGGCGAATGCAACTTCTCCGACCACGGCGCAAACCGTCTCGGTGCTTCCGCTCTCATGCAGGGTCTTGCCGACGGCTACTTCGTGCTTCCCTACACGATGCAGAACTACCTCAGCGACCAGATCAAAGTGCCCCACTTCTCAACATCGGCTCCCGAATTCGACGCCGCTGAAAAAGGCGTGCGCGAGCGCATCGAGAAGCTCATGAGCATCAAAGGCACCAAGAGCCCCGACCAGATCCACAAACGCCTCGGCCATGTGATGTGGAACCTCGTAGGCATGGGCCGCACACTCCAGAGCCTCGTCAAAGCTATCGACGAAATCGAAGAAGTCAAGAAAGAATTCTACACCGACCTCCGCATCGTAGGCGACGCCGACGACCTCAACACAGAGCTCGAAAAAGCTCTCCGACTTGAGGACTTCCTTGTGATGGCAAAGATGATGGCTATCGACGCTCTCCACCGCAACGAATCTTGCGGCGCTCACTTCCGTGAAGAGTATCAGACTCCCGACGGTGAGGCTAAACGCGACGACGAACACTACATGTACGTCAGCTGCTGGAAATACACCGGCGACAACGAAAAGCCAATCCTCCTCAAAGAGCCCCTCAAATACGAGGCCATTAAGGTTCAGACCCGCAACTACAAGTCGTAATTCTTCCGCGTCAACAACTCTTTTAACAAGAAATTTCAATGGAAACAACAATAAGCGTAAACCTGAAAATTTGGCGTCAGCGTGGTCCGAAAGAAAAAGGCCAGTTCGTCAACTATCACCTCGACAACGTGTCGACAGGAAGCTCATTCCTCGAAATGCTCGACATGCTCAACCAGCAGCTCGTTGAAAAAGGCGAGGAACCCGTTGTGTTCGACAACGACTGCCGCGAAGGTATCTGCGGCATGTGCTCACTCTATATCAACGGCCATCCCCACGGCCCCGTGCAGGGCATCACCACATGCCAGCTCCACATGCGCAAATTCAAAGATGGCGACACCATCACCATCGAACCCTGGCGCTCGGCTGCCTTCCCCGTTATCCGCGACCTCATGGTCGACCGCAACGCATTCGACAAAATCCAGCAG
>URWH01000185.1 GCA_900551515.1 uncultured Porphyromonadaceae bacterium | reverse complement strand
CGGGTAACTTTCGAGTTCCGGGCCAATTACCTTGCCACCGGCGCACTCCACTACCAAGTCGGCAGCGCGCTGAAGAGCGTAGTCGCAGATTTCAGGGTCTGCCCCGCGCTCAAACCGGAAGGATGCGTCAGTAGAAAGCTGCTGCTTCTTGCTGGTCTTGCGGATGCTGCCCGGATCGAAATACGCACTCTCGATGAAGAGATTCGTCGTGGACTCGGTCACACCGCTATCCTCACCGCCGATGCACATAGGGCCAGCCGAATTGGCAATTACCATATCACAAGCGCTCAGCGTGCGATCCTGCCCATCGAGCGTTCTAATCTTCTCACCCTCAACCGCTCTGCGGACGATTACCTTTCCACCGCTAATCTTATCGGCATCGAATGTATGAAGCGGCTGGCCAAGCTCGAAAAGCACGAAGTTCGAGATGTCCACCACGTTATTTATAGGGCGACTTCCGATAGCTGTCAGCCTTTCCTGCAGCCACTTAGGCGAAGGACCTACTTTTATGCCCTCGATGGTGAGGCCCATATAGCGAGGAGCGCCTTCTGCATCCTGGACGTCTATGCCAATCGGTGCCGGGGCATCCGTCTTTCCTGCCTTGAGCGCCTCGCCCACCTCCGGACGGGCCAATTCGCAAGGAATGCCGTGCAGTTTCATATAGGCGTAAATGTCGCGGGCCACGCCATAGTGCGAGGCGGCGTCGATGCGGTTGGGGGTGAGGTCCACTTCGAGCACATAGTCCGATGTCAGCCCGAAATATTCGGCTGCCGGGGTGCCCGGTTTCACATCCTTCGTTATCACGATGATGCCGTCGTGGCTCTGGCCCACGCCTATCTCATCTTCGGCGCATATCATACCGAAAGACTCAACACCGCGGATCTTCGATTTCTTAATCTTGAATTCCTTGTCGCCGTCGTAGAGCGTTGTGCCCACAGTGGCCACGACCACGGTCTGTCCGGCGGCCACATTGGGAGCTCCGCAGACAATCTGTGTGGCCTCTCCGTCGCCGAGATCCACGGTCGTGATGTGGAGATGATCGCTGTCGGGGTGCTCGACGCATGTGAGCACTTTGCCGATGACGAGGCCGCGAAGACCTCCGCGAATCGATTCCACTTCCTCAACGGAACCGGTTTCAAGACCGATCGAAGTCAAAGCGGCAGCCAGCTCGTCGGGAGTGAGCGGCGTGTTGATATAATCTTTGAGCCAATTGTATGATATGTTCATAATGAGTTATTTTTCTGCAAAATTACAAAAATCAATGCACAATTCATAATGTGCAATGCACAATCAACGATTATTTTACGAGCACTCGGCGCGAGAAATCATTGGAAACCACGATATAGAGTCCTCTGGGCAGATCAAACGAATGTTCGCCGGGCGCAAGCTGCTCGTTGGCCGTCCAAGTGATGCCGTCGACACCGTAGATGCTCACCGGAGCGGCACCCTCGCGGCATTCAACGATCAGTCGTCCGTCGCGGCAGAAGGCGTCCCATGAATGATATTCCAGTTCGTTGACGCCCTGAATCTCGTTATAGTTGCTGATCGAGATATTGTCGATATTCCAACGCTTTCCGGATGTTTGGCGGAAACGTATGCGTCCGTTTCCTCCTTGATTAACATCTACTGAGAGGGGTGTAATATCCGTCCCGGAAAAGGTCACTGTACCAACCTCGTTCCACGTCGTCCCGCTGTCGTTTGAATATTCAACCACCACTTTGGTTTCACCATCGCTTCCATAAGGCGAAGCATCAAAAACTACAGTGCCTATACCACCGGACTTATTTTCAGCCATAGCCAAAGTGCTTGTGGAGTTTTTGCCCATGCGTATTACAGTGGAAGATATGTGCGTATTGGCGTCTTTCGCCCAAAAGCCGCCATTGTCAGTTGTCCATTTACATACGTTTGTAGTAAATGTTTTCTGATCATAGTTATTCAGCGATGAGGCTCCGTTCCATTCCCAGTCCTCAATAAATGAAACTTCCTGAACGTTTGCAACGGTGGCGGTGGCTGAGAAGTCGTCTGCTATATAATCACCGGCCTGTGCGGTGATGTCTGTCTCAAACTTGCCTTCGGCGGCACTGTTGACTCGGGCTCGAGAGTGAGCGACGTGGTCCAGGTGGACTTGTCGGTGCTGATCTCAAACGGCGCTTTGACGCTGATGGTCACATCGTCGGAGATGTTCTCGATCTCCACGAGCAGCTCGGCGATGTCGGAGGGCGTTCCCGGCTCGGTTTCAAAAGCGAGGGTGCCGTCGAAAAGGATGTCGATCGACGGAACGAGGTCGGCCGTAGTCACGGTTTTGACTTCCGACGAGATTGTCGATGAGGAGAGCTGATAGGTGTAGGTGGTGAGCGGTTCGAGACCGGTCACGGTGTAGGTTTCGGCCGATGCGGAGACAGTGCGCGGATAGCCGGTGACCGACTGCGAGCCTTGTTTCACGTCGAGCGTGTAGGTGGTGGCTACGCCGATGTTGACCCAGCGCACGGTGAATTCGTCGCTTGAGATGTTTGTGGCGTCGTAGATAGGCAGCCCGTCGACCACGTTGCAGGTCACGTCGACCTCACGCTCCATGTCGTCGGCCGAAATGGAGAGCGTGCCTGTGACCTGTTCGGCCACCGAGCCGTTGCAGGTGATGGTGAGCGTGTAGCCGGCGTTGGCCTGGGCGGCCGTTATCATATACGTGTTGAGGCTCAGCGCGCGGTTCTGGTCGTAGATGCTCAGAGTCACGTTGCCCTCCACATTTTTCGTCTTGATCGTGACCTCGGTCGTCTTGTCGAGGTTGATGGCAGCGATGCCCATGTCGATGGTCACGTTCTGCACCGGCTGGAGGATGTCGGCGGTCTGCGTCGATGAGTTGGCATACCATGCCGTGCCCACCTTGTCGCCCCAGATGTATTCGGCCAGTTCGGGATGGTCGATGAACGGGTTGCGGTTTTTCTGGAATGAATATATCGCTTCGTTGCGGTCAATTTCTTTTTGGCTCACCTCGTCCTGGCGTGCCCATTTGAGGAGTAGGTTTACGGCCCATGTCTTGAATACGGGATAGTTGTTTCCGCCCATCATGTTGCCCATCTCGCCCTGAGTCCAAGAGCCTATCAGGTTGTTGTAGCATGTGGCCATGTAGAAGTATGAGCGAGCCAAGTCGCCTTTATACTGATCGTCGGGTTCGAACACCTTTCCGGAATATCCCGAGAAGGTTGATGTGCCTAATTTGCCGAGAGCCTGCACCGATCCGTTGTTGGCCAGACGCGTTCCGTTGGCACATTCGCCGTAGGGGTAGCTGGAGCGCTGCCCGTTGACCTTGCCGTCGGTGGGGTAGAGGTGGAATGCGTCGGAATATTGAGCTGATTTTCCGCCGCCCCATACGCTCTTGGGCATTGAGTGCTCGCGGTTGACGCAATCGCCGATGCTTTTGTAGTTGCCACACTTTGTGAAGTTTGACGGCCATGCTTTGGTTGTGTAGATGTCCCACAGAGTGCCGTCGGGGCGTATGTCGGATTGCTTATAGACGTTCCAAAGGCCGTCGTAGCCCACATTGGTGTGGCTTGATATTTTCTGATAGAGAGCTTTCAGTAGATCTTGTCCGGTCTTTCCCTCGCAGGAATCGTAATAGCCTGCCGGAATCTCGGCCAATGCAGCCATAGCGGTCGTTATTGTCAAAGCTGCTGCAAAAAAGAACCGTCGGAATGTAATCATAAGGCGTAAAATGATATTGCAAATGTGGGTCTGATGATATTACAAATGATAAGCTGAGGAAATCAAACAGCCCACAAAGGTAGCACATATAAGCCTTTCTTCCACATATTTTAACAAATAATTTTCGGCATGGCCACGGATTCGCACAACGGGCGCCTCGCCGGCAGCGAAATTTGCACAGAAATCTAAACCTAACCGACAGCAATGAAAACCACATTCACACTCCAGCAGGTGAAACAACTCCTCGCCCTAACCCCTGAGCAGCAACGGCAGGTAGGGTATTAAGCAATCGTATATATTCAATTATAAAGAAAGATAAAAGCACAAAAGACATGAAGAAACTGTTTCTTATGATGGCATTGCTGACAGGCACGCTTGTCGCCGATGCCTGCACACTGATAGTTTATTACAGCTACACGAACAACGTGGAGCGCATCGTGAACGAGCTGCGCACGCAGATAGACGCCGACGTGGTGGAGATAGAACCTGCGGAAAAGGGGCTTGACTATGCCGCCAATAACTATGCGATAGGTAGCGCGCAGATAGCGGCCATACGCAACAACCCCGGCGATGCGGAATCCTATCCGCCGATAGACCCCGTGAACGTGAATCTCGCCGACTACGACTGCATCATCATCGGCGCACCGCTGTGGTGGAGCAGCATGGCCGCACCGTTGCAGACCTTCCTCTTTCACCATGGCAAGGACATGGCCGGCAGGAACATCGGACTTATCGTGTCGAGCGCGAGCAGCGGAATAAGCGGCG
>URWH01000184.1 GCA_900551515.1 uncultured Porphyromonadaceae bacterium | reverse complement strand
CAGCCCCTGCCGCAGCAGCGACGGCGTGCCGCCACCTATATATATAGTGCGTGGCGGCATTTCTATCTCGCCGCTGCGGCAATACAGCTCACGGATAAGCGCGTCGATGTATCGGTCGTGGTCGCACGCAAGCGGTCCGGAATAGAAATCGCAGTAGTGACACTTGCTGTGGCAAAACGGAATATGGATGTAGAGGCCACTCATAACCGGCAGATTATTCACGACCGCACATAGCCTTAAACTGACAGAACGTGCAGTTTTTCGGTTTTTGCGCCTGTACAAACGGGACATTACGGTCGAACATCTCCCCGATTTTTTTGCGCAGACAATCCAGGAATTCATCGGCGACAACGTGATAGTCGAAGAGAGGCTCACCGATTTTCAACGGCACCACACCCCTCAGCGCGAGGTCGAGCATCTTATAGACGACAGGCTGAATGGCCAGATCCTTGCCTTCGAGCGTGTTGTAGATGTGGCAATAGAGCAGGAGCTGGAGGATGGCCTTAGCGCGTCGGTCCTGATTAGTGTCGAAAAGCGAGCTAATGGAAGTGGCGCTGAGCTGATCGGAACCGGTCTTGTAATCGACAAAACGGATTCTGTCGCCCACCTTGTCGATACGGTCAATGATCTGCTTCACGTTGATAGTCAGCTCATCGTTGATCTTCAGAACGCCCTTCATCTCATGCTCGGCCCCGATGAACGTGAACGGGCACAGCCCCATATCGATCCGGAGCATGGCATTGAGATTGGTGCGGATCACCTTACCCAACACCAGCGATTCGCCCACAAGCGGCTGTTGCAGCTTGTCATCCGGCAAATGATTGTAGCATCGGTTGATAGCTTCGGTGATGTAGCGGTCGACGGTGACATTGGCGGGATCCATCAGGTGGCTGAGCATTGACTCCGTCACGGTGACCGGCCCGGTGCTACCCTCGGGACGCAAACCCTCATAGATGCGCTGCGCCACCGCGTGAACGACGGTGCCGTAAGTGCTCGAATCCATATAGTCGGTCACCTCGTTTTCGGCGTTGAAGCCTTCGACATACTGCAGATAGAAGCAGAGCGGGCAATTGATATAGCAGTTGATGGCCGAAGCCGAAAGGTTGGACGACCCGCCTTCGAGGAAACGCTTCATCTTTTCCATGATGGCATCGTCCTTGGTCACGGAGATGGGCGGCGGGGTGAAACGTTGCGCCGAGTAGAGCCCGAGCTTATGGCTTATCTTATCCTTATCTCTAAAGAAATAAAGCAGTTGGGCAATATAGCGCGACATTTCATTGCTCATGTTGCTCGATGTGGCGCGTGCATCGTAGACGAGCGTGACATGCTCGGCGCGCGAAATCAGGCGATAGAAATAATATGCGAAAATGCTCTCCTGAAAATCGATCGTCGACATGCCGTAGCCATAGCGCAGCGCGTCGGGAATAAACGACCGCGTGTAGTGGCGCCGGGGGAACACCCTCTCGTTCATCGACAGCATGATGATGTTTTTGAAATCGAGGGCGCGTGTCTCCAGCACGCCCATCAGCTGCAGTCCCTGCAACGGCTCGCCTACGAACCGCACCGTGTCGGAGCTGAGGGCGCGCTCGATAAGGCGGAACGACGAGGAACCCATCATCTCGATGCCGAAACGGTCGGCGGCGTCGAAAAGTTCATTGGCAGCCTTGCGGTAAGATTCGACAAACCGGTGCTGGATCTCGTCGCCCTTCTTAAGCGTCGAATCGAGAAAATCGCAAAGACGACTGATGTAGGCATGCACCTCGCGGCGGTCGTCGTGATGCTCGATAGGCAAGAACACAGGCGACAGCTCCGGAACCAGACGGGCAATCAGCTCCGCCGGTATGGAGAAAAGCCTTTTGGACTGAATCTCACGCTCCAGCGCGGCGCATCCGTCGGGATTTACGGCGCGCAGAGCCGGAGCGTTGAGCAGCGTGCGCACATCCTCATAGAAATAAATGAGCCGACCGTCGCTCCGGAGGCGTGAGCGCAGCTGCAGGCTGACGATGTTGTGCAGCAGCGACGACATCGGGCTGAGCCGCATCGGGAAACCCATAGTGACATTGAGCTTGTCGATAACGACGGGGACGGAATGGATCATCGGGATGAAAAGCGATTCGTCGGGAAGCACCACGGCCGTATCTATGGCATTCCCCGGATTTTCGATCACCTCAGTCTTCACCCATTGGCTTATGGCATGACCGGCCGCCTTCACCTGCCCTATCTCGGAGGGAACGCCGAGAATCTCAATTTCGGGAATAGACGTAATCTTCTCCTCCTCAAGAGGGTAGCGCGAAGGGAACTCCCTGACATTGCGGCGCATGAAACGAGCCGCACGGCTGTCCTCCATCGCAAAGGCGGGCGAATTGAAATCCCAGTAAAAATCGGCGAGACCGCGTTTCTGAAGCGTTGCCAGAATCTTTATCTCGGCGGTGGAGAGCACATTGAAGCCCACGAAAATGTAGCGGGCGAAAGGCAGCTCTGGAGCGTCGGCCTCAGCGACGCGCTTCACGGCATTGCGGTAGAGCATGCCCGACGAGGCCAGGCCCTTCTCTCTGAGGCGATTGCAATAGGCATGATAGAGCGGCTGAAGCACGTTCCACAATTTGACAAAGCGTGGGTGACGGTTTGTCTTATCCTCCTTCTCGAGATGATTCCAGAAACGCTCGGTTTCTTCAGAGCCGCGTTCCTCGCCCCAGTAACGGCGGATCACCTCGCGCTGCTCGTCGGTGAGATAATTGCTCGAGATCTCACGCAGACGCTTGACGTTGACAAACAGCGCATCGGCATCGACAAGATAGCGGTCGACATCGTTGAAATCCGAAATGAGCATATCGCCCCAGAACACAAACTTGTCGAAGTCGGCATCGGCATCGGGCATCTTGCGGTATTCATCGAAAAGCGTGAACAGCTGATCGTAGCGGTTGGCCTCCGACAGATCGGAGAACGAAGCTACAAAGTCGGTGATATTGGTCACCTCGGGCAGGATACCACAGTGTCCGGCGAGCTCTTCTTTGAGAAAATGCGTGAAGAATGTAGCACTTCGCTTGTTGGGGAACACAAAGCAAAAGTCGGGCAGACTGTCAGCTTCCCTGACGGCATAGGCCCGAGCCACTTGTTGCAAAAATGGAGTCATTGCTTCTTGGGTAAGAGGAGCATTATGATTTTTATTGTAACATCGAGATTGACAATCTTACCGTTGGCATTACCGGCGATGTCCGTGCGCGCGCGGTCGAATACACGGATGATACGCTCCACATTGTCGACAGTGATAAACCGGGCGAAACGCACCGAAAACTGTTCCTCGGTCGATGTCATATAGCTGATCTCGGGAACATTGAAATTGTAGACGAAATTTTCGCGCACCATGCGCATGGCATAATCGTAGAAGCGGATCTCGCAGTCGCGGCCCAAGGCGGCGAGATCGTCACTCCAGCGGCGCAGCTCGGCCACATTTCTCTGATAGGCCAGACGCATGAGCTTTACGAACATATCGAAGAACAGGGCCGTTTCCTTGCTCTGATTCAGCACCTCCATGGCTTTCACCACGTTGCCTTCGGCTAAGTGGGCGGCCGCCAGAGCGTCGGCTTCCGATATCTCATAGTTGTCGCAGAGATAGCGGGCCACGGTTTCATCGGGCAACCGCTTCACCGGTATGCGCTGCACGCGCGAATAAATGGTGGGGAGGATGTCGCGCGGACGGTCGCTCACCATAATGAATATGGTGTCGTCAAACGGTTCCTCGATCATTTTCAACAGCTTGTTGGCGGCCTCTTCGTTCATCTTTTCCGGCAGCCACCACACCACGATCTTGTAGCGCGACACATGCGAAGTGAACGAAAGGCGGTGAAGCAATGCCGAACTCTCGGTGACATACGTCAGCAACTGCGCGTTCTTCTTGCCGAACAACGCCGTCCAGCCCTGATAGTCCATGTAGATACGATCCTTGAGATACTCCACCCACTGGTCGCGGAAATCATCGGAAACAGGATTGGAGTTCATCCCGTCGGTTTTCACCACCGGGAAGACATACTGAGTGTCGATATGATTCATGGCTTCATGAAGGCGGCATGAATGACACCGGCCGCAAGCGTCGCCGTTGGGGTCGGGATGCTCGCAGTGGATATACTGCGCGAAAGCACGTGCCAGAGCCATCTTGCCAACGCCCGCGGGGCCTTCGAGCAAAATGGCGTGCGGGAGTTTGCCCGATAGCGCCATCTGACGCAGGCGCTGTTTCACCGTTTCATGACCGGGAATCTCACTGAATTTCATCCGTTTGAAAATTAAATCACAACAAATTTACCATTTTCCCGCCAATACGCAAAGGCATAGCGTCACAAACTCTCGATAAAAATGCCGGCGGCATCCGGAAAGGAAGCCGCCGGCATTATATCGCAATGAGCAATTAAGAGCCTATTCCACAAAATTTGTTAACGTCAGGGTCGCAGCAGTGCATCAGATTTGGTGCTGTGAGCGATTGAGCAT
>URWH01000183.1 GCA_900551515.1 uncultured Porphyromonadaceae bacterium | reverse complement strand
GAGCCTCTCTTCGCGGCTCCGAAATCCATCTGCCGGGTCGACGTCATCATCTCGATAAGCGTGCTCTCATGTATGTTGCCGAGCTTATGCTGCGGGAACACGAAATGGTCGCACGAATAGACGTCGCCATTCCAGTCCACAATCCCCGCATGACCGCATTCGGCCGCCATCGAGCACACCCCCGGCTGCACCCCGACCCATCGGGCGAGCGTGGCGTCAAACAGCTGCACGAACACCCGTCCGACATCCTCGCGCACCCAGCGGTCGAACAGGCGGCACAGAAATTCGCCCCACTGCCCGGCCTTCACGCTCTCGGGCGTCACCACCGCATCAGAGCTGTCGGCATCAGTCACTGAAGCCAGACGTCCCGCGCCGTTTTCCCGCCGCCGCTCCACTATCGGTGTGAACTGCAGATAGCGGCAGCCAATCTTCTTGAAAAAATCATAGAATTCCTCGGGATATGCGACGTTGAAATCGTTGACCACGGCCATAGCATTCCACTCCACGCCATAGCGCTGCATCATGCGTATGCCGCGCATCACGGTCTGATGCGTCGGGCCCCCGCCCGCCATGTGCCTGTATTCATCATGCATATCCTCAGGCCCGTCGACCGAGATGCCGACGAGCCACCCGTTGGCCCGCAGGAAACGGCACCAGCGCTCGTTGATCAGCGTGCCGTTGGTCTGTATGCAGTTGGCTATCTTGCGCCCGCGGCCATATCTCCGCTGCAATTCCACCACATGCTCATAGAATGACAACGGACGCAACATCGCCTCCCCGCCATGCCACGTGAAGAGCACCTCTTCAACCGTCTGCGACTCGATGTACTGGCGCACGAACTCTTCAAGCGTCTCCTCGCTCATGAGCTGCCTCCCTACGCCCGCGCCCTTCTCAAGATAATAGCAGTAGTCGCACCGCATGTTGCACGCGGCGCCCACCGGCTTTGTCATCATGTACATCACCGCACCAAACGGATTGGCGCGGCCGCACTCTTCATCAAAATGTATCGTGTTGCCCATCAGCAAATAGTTCTGTTCTCTTTTTCGGGAAGCCTGCCGCAACCCGACAGCAAAGATAGTGCATTACGCCAAAACAATCGGCTCCTGTCGGGCGTTTTTTCCTTAAAAAGAACCCGACAATATGACATCCATCACATCAATCATCCCATCGCATAAGGTAGCGGTATGGCTGCTCGATTATATCCGCAAACTCGTCAACCATCTGGGTCTGAGCCGTGATCCGCGTCTCGAGGAGGCCATCTACGTAGTGATCATCGTGGCCGTGGCGTTGTTTCTCGGCTGGGGCATCCGCCGCTTAGTGCTGTGGGGCACACGCTGCTTCGTGGCCTGGCGCCACACCCGCATCGGCGATGCCCTTCTGAAAGAGCATGTGCTGTCGAAATGCTCCCACGTCATTCCTCCGCTCGTGATCCTCGCGCTGCTCCCGCTCGCATTCGACACCACGTCGGTTCTGCTGCATCTGTTCCGCCTCGCAATAATAATATATCTGATCATCACCATCACCCGCGCCATCAACGCCATCATCACCTTCGTGTGGGAGCGCTACAACGAGCGCGAGAACACCAAAAACCTTCCGCTGGGAGGCATACGCGACGTGCTGACGGGTATCGTGTGGATCATCTCGCTCATCATCATCGGATCGGTGATCTTCGACAAATCGCCGGCCGCGCTGCTTGCCGGACTCGGCGCTTTTGCCGCCGCCCTCATGCTGATATTCAAGGACAGCATCCTCGGTTTCGTAGCCGGCGTGCAGCTGTCGCAAAACGATATGCTCCGGATCGGCGACTGGATTGTGGTGCCGTCGACAATAGCCAACGGCATAGTGATCGACATGTCGCTCACCGCCGTGAAGGTGCAGAACTGGGACAACACCATCGTCACGCTTCCGCCCTACACGCTCGTGAGCACCTCGTTTCAGAACTGGCGCGGCATGTCGGACAGCGGCTGCCGCCTGATAAGCCGCGCCCTCTACATCGACGCCGACAGCGTGAAGGCCGCCACACCGGCGCTCATCGATTCCGTGGGCAAGCTTCCGGGCATGCAGCAGTTCCTCTCGCGCGTCAAAAGCGGCGGACAGTTTTATGATCCCGGACTGGCATGTGTCAACGGCTCCGCGCAGACCAACCTCGGCCTGTTCCGCGCCTATCTCTGCAACTATCTGCTCAACCATCAGCTCATAGCCACCGACCAGCAGATACTCGTGCGCATCCTCGACCCGACGCCGGCCGGCCTCCCGCTCCAGATATATTGCTACACGACGACGGCATGGACTGCCTACGAGGCCGTGCAGAGCGAACTCTTTGAGCATGCTGTCACGACGGCTCCGCTGTTCGGGCTGCACATCTACAATTATCCCGCCCCGGGAGCCGACACGGCTCACGACGCGGGATCACAGAATACGGTGGTTATAGCTCCGGCTGCTGATCAGAAGAAATAAGCCACCTTGACGGCCCACACCGAATTGCGTGCCGAATAGTTGGTGAGGATCTTGTCCTTCAGGGCATAGGTAAGTCCCATGGTGTAGCTTGCCGAAACCTGCCAGTTGCGTTTGATTTCCGCACCGATGCCAAAATCAACGCCCAGCTCACCGAAGGGATAGCTCAGACAGTCGATCTTGCTGTGGCCTACGAGGATTCCGACCGACGGACCGGCATAGGCAAACGGAGCAAGGATATCCTCGAAGCCGCTCAGATTGGTGTATTTGAAACGCAGATGCAGCGGAATCACGAGATAATGCAGATAGGAACGGTCGGTGCCGTAGCCCTGCACCTGCCACATCTTGTAATCGCCGAAATGAATCGTGGCTCCGCGCTGCTCATACTGCAGGCCGATATCGATGCCGAAACCGATGCCGGGAAACATCAGCTCGCCGGTAATGCCGGCCGAATAGCCTACACTCTTGTCGACGGTGCAGATGTCCTGTTTGAAATTCAGATCCGACACAGCGACACCCGCCGTCGGACCGTAACGGAATTCGGCCGAAGCCTTTATCGCGCCGGCTACTGCAGCCAGCATCAATATAGCGCAAAGAAATATCCTTTTCATAACATAGGTCTTATTTTCGGCAAAGGTAAGCAAAAAATTCATTAACTTTGCACCATTGAATAAAATTAACCCAAACTACAACCTTTAAACTCACTCCCATCATGGCCAAAAAAGCTCTTCTGATGATTCTCGACGGATGGGGAATTGGCAACCACTCCAAAGGCGACGTCATATTCTCCACTCCCACACCCTATTGGGACAAACTTCTTGCAACATATCCTCACTCCAGGCTCCAGGCTTCGGGTGAAAACGTCGGACTGCCCGACGGACAGATGGGCAACTCCGAAGTTGGCCATCTCAACATCGGCGCCGGCCGCGTTGTCTATCAGGACCTTGTAAAAATCAACAAAGCGTGCGCCGACGGCTCTATCCTCGAAAACCCCGAGATTAAGAGCGCGTTCAGCTATGCCAAAAACAGCGGCAAAGCCATCCATTTCATGGGCCTCACCTCCAACGGCGGCGTTCACTCATCGCTCGACCACCTCTTCGCCCTCTGCGACATCGCCAAGCACTACGGACTTGAGAAAGTCTACATCCACTGTTTCATGGACGGCCGCGACACCGACCCGCACTCAGGCATCGGTTTCATCCGCCAACTCCAGGAACACTGCGCCAAATCGGCCGGCCAGATAGCATCCATCATCGGCCGTTACTATGCCATGGACCGCGACAAACGATGGGAACGCGTGAAAGTGGCCTACGATCTGCTTGTCAAAGGCGAAGGCGTGCAGGCCACCGACATGGTTGAAGCCGTTCAGCAGTCCTACGACAACGACGTCACCGACGAATTCATCAAGCCCATCAACAACGCCAACATCGACGGCACGATCAAGGAGGATGACGCCGTGATCTTCTTCAACTACCGCAACGACCGCGCCAAAGAGCTGACCATAGCCCTGACACAGCACGACATCCCCGAAGCAGGCATGACCACCATCCCCGGCCTGCAATACTACTGCATGACCCCCTACGATGCCTCATTCACCGGCGTGCACATCATCTTCGACAAAGAGAATGTCGACAACACCCTCGGCCAGTATCTCTCGTCACTCAACAAAAAGCAGCTCCACATCGCAGAGACAGAGAAATACGCTCACGTAACCTTCTTCTTCAACGGCGGCCGCGAAGCCCCCTACGAAGGCGAGGAACGCATCCTCGTGGCATCGCCTAAAGTTGCCACCTACGATCTCAAGCCCGAGATGAGCGCCTACGAAGTGTGCGACAAACTCGTGGAGGCCATCAAATCAGAGAAATTCGATTTCATCGTCGTCAACTACGCCAACGGCGACATGGTTGGCCACACCGGCGTCTATGAAGCCATCGAGAAAGCCGTTAAGGCTGTAGACCAGTGCGTCAACAAGACCATTGAAGCAGCCAAAGCCGCCGGCTACGAAGCCATCATCATCGCCGACCACGGCAACGC
>URWH01000182.1 GCA_900551515.1 uncultured Porphyromonadaceae bacterium | reverse complement strand
CAAAGTTCGCCAGTAAAAAAACTTTGGCATAGGCGGCCTTTTTCGGACGGATACGTTTAGGAGCGGCGGCTTTCGGAAACCGGCTGAGGTTTAATGCGATTGCGGGACCGGAAGGGGTTTGGGAGTGGCGTAAAAGCAAGCGCTGCATCGGAATGCATTCCGATGCAGCGCTTTATACTTGCTGAAGCCGATGCCGACGGTGTGCGGCATGGCTGAAAGTGATGCGGCTGATTATTCGGCCACAACCTCGAAGGGCACTTCTACGGTCACTTCCTTGTGGAGGTGGAGGGTAGCGTTGTAGTTGCCTACTTCTTTGATTGTTTCTTTCACTTCGATGTTCTTGCGGTCAACATTGAAGCCAAGTTTTTCGAGGGCTTCGGCAATCTGGATGGCGTTGACCGATCCGAAGATAGTGCCTGTTGAGCTTGTCTTGGCGCCGATGGTGAGCTTGACGTCTTTGAGTGAAGCGGCAAGAGCTTCGGCGTCGGCTTTGATCTTGGCGAGCTTATGAGCACGCTGACGCTGGTTTTCGGCGAGCACCTTAAGGGCTGCGGGAGTAGCGATTACGGCTTTGCCGAAGGGGATGAGATAGTTGCGTCCGTAGCCCGACTTTACTTCGACCACGTCGTCTTTATATCCGAGGTTGGTGATATCTTCTTTAAGTATGATCTTCATGATTCCTGAACGTTTTAAATGGATTATTTCATCAAGTCAGTCACGTAGGGCAGGAGGGCGAGGTGGCGGGCGCGTTTAACGGCCTGAGCCACACGGCGCTGGAATTTCAGCGAGGTGCCGGTGATGCGGCGGGGGAGGATTTTGCCCTGCTCGTTGAGGAATTTCTTGAGGAATTCGGGATCTTTGTAGTCGATATACTTGATGCCGCTGCGTTTGAAACGGCAATATTTTTTCTTCTTCACGTCAACCGACATGGGAGTGAGGTAGCGGATTTCAGATTGTGTCTGTGCCATGGTTTAAGCCTCCTTTACTTCAGATTCAACTTCTTCTTTAGCGGTCACTTCTTTTGCGCCTTTGAGGCTGCGGCGTTTGGCGGCGTATTCAGCAGCGTATTTGTCCTGACGGAATACGAGGAAACGGATCACGCGTTCGTCGCGGCGGAATGCTGTTTCGAGCTTTTTGACAATGGTGGGTTCGCCTTCGAATTCAACGAGGGTGTAGAAGCCTGTTGATTTCTTCTGGATGGGATAAGCGAGCTTGCGCAGACCCCACAGTTCTTCGTTCACCACAGTTGCGTCGTTGTCGGCGAGCACACTGGTGAATTTTTCTACCGCTTCCTTCATCTGGGCGTCAGACAAAACGGGAGTTAAAATGAAAACGGTTTCGTACTTCATGTTTTGTGTAGTGGGTTAATTGTTAATGTTTTATGCTTTGTTTTTGCAAAAGCGTTGCAAAGTTAACGCTTTTTTTCGGTTCGGCCAAGCGTTTTGCCCTTTTCTTGCCGATTTTCTTTTCTATTTCTGCAAGATTAAAGCAAGATGGCGCTCTCTGCTCCTGCAATTTAGCGCATAGGGCCCGTTATTTCAGAATGATTTTTTCGGTCTGGCGCGCGTTTGAGTCGGTGAGGGTGAGGATATAGAGCCCGGAGGCGAGTGCTGAGGCGTCAAGATCGTAGTCGGGACCTTCGAAATCCACCGATTCTATCAGCGCTCCCGAGATGGAATAGAGGGATATGCTGCAGCTCGCCGAATTGCCTGAATGGAATATGTTGTAGCATCGGTTGCCGGTCTCGGTCACCACGAAGTGGCGGCTGCCGTCGACAGTCGTTTCGTCGAGTCCCGACGTGGCCATCTTCAGTGCCAGTTTTGTTCCGGCCAGCGCATCGAGCTTCCCTTCGCCCCACTGCATCGGTGTGGCCGATGAGCTTACGTGGCTGTCTTTGACCGATGTCTCACGGATTATCGTCATGACGTCGTCGTGGCTGAGCTGCGGATTTGCCTGAAGCCAGAGGGCCACGGTGCCGGCGACAAACGGCGTGGCGAGCGATGTGCCCTGCGAGGTCTGCCAGAAATATTCGCGGCCGTTTTCGGTCACGTAGCCGGTGACGTTGCTTCCCGTGCTGCTGAAATTACCGGCCGTGGCCGTGTAGTAGGAGCTCAGCGGACACGATATCTTCATGCCCGGAGCGCAGAGCGTCGGGACGGTGTGCGTCTCTGATGCCCGGCCGTAGGACGAATAGCTCAGTATCGAGCCGACGGGATTGCCGATGTAAGATTCGTTGTTGTTGAGGGTTACCCAGCTGTTTCTCGAAACGTAGGCGCCTACCGAGATGATGTTTTCGCCCGAAGCGAGATCGTTGTAGGCGCCTTCAGCCGTCCCTTCCGCGCATCCGTCAATGTCGTTGGTGACAAATTCGTAGCCTTCCGTTCCGATGTAGCCGTTGATGGTCTGGCCCGAAGCACCGCCCACTATCATCACCGGCACCAGATTGTCGGCATCCTTGGCGCGGATGCTTTTGAAGGTGAAATGGGCATAAGCGCGGTTGTTCGATTCATCGACGCCACGGCTCATCTGGATGGTGCCGGCGGTGAAGGCATCGTCAAAGCCGAACGTAACCTTCGACTGCAGCGTTGCGCTGGTCTTGTTGCCGAGCGGTTCGCTGAAGAGCATCTCGCCGGTCGATTTGTCGTAGACGCCGAACTCGGCCGAAAGCATCGTGTTGTCGTCGGCCCAGAACTGAACCGTCGTCGTGAGCACGCCGTTGTAGTAGCCCATCGACGTTTTCAGTGTGTTGTCGGTTGCCGTAAACTGCTTTTCAACAGCCATTTTCGAGTCGCCGACATTGCCCGAGCCGATGCAGATGATCGCTTTCTCGCCCAGCTTCGCCATCTCCTGACAGAAGAGGGTGCTTCCGTCGTGCGGACCGGCATATGTGGCCTGCGACAGGCTGAGCACTACGGGCTGGCCGTGGCGCTCGGCATAGTCCACAACGGTTTTGAAGCAGGTCAGGATGTCGGCCGAAGTGTCGCCGCCGCATGTCACATAGATGTCGGCGTTCGTGGCCACGCCATACGAAGGATTGTCGCCCTCCTCCACATAATATTCGCCGCCATATTTGCAGCCGTTGCTGTCGGTGCGTCGCACTTTTGCTCCGGCGAGGATGCCGAGGCACTGAGTGCCGTGGGTGCTGTATTGCCAGTCGGTGCCGAAGCGGCTGTCGGTCAGTGGATACCAGTTGTAGCCGTCGGGGATGTCAGCTTCGTTTTTGGGCTCTGGGGTGAATATGCGCTGATAGAGATAGTGCTGAAGATAGGCTTTCAGACGCGATTGTCCGTCGGCATTGTTGAGCATCGGGTGTCCGGGGTCGAAGCCTTCGTCGTAGATGCCCACGAGCACGCCTGTCCCGTCGAAGGCTTTCGGCAGGCCATCGCTGCCCGAATGAACGGCATCGACGCCCGACAGGGCACGCGCCGAGCGCAGGCACGGCTGCAGTTTCGGACCGTATTCGATGCGTTCCACCTTTTCCGACGCTGCCAGAAAGGTTATGGACGGCACATCGGCGGACAGCACATAGGTGCCGTCGCCAAGATCGCATCGCAGTTCCACGCCCGGCACGTCGAGATCGCCGAAACTGTAGCCCTCGGCGAGCCTGACAATCAGCATCGCCGGAGCGGTGGCCGACGAGCGGGAAGTGGCGTTGGCGTAGCTGTCGACAAGCTGCTGCGCAAAATAGTCAAGTTTGGATCCGGCAAATGCGCCGGCTGTCAGTGCGGTAAATGCAATGACGGAAAGCAGTCTTTTCATCTTGTGATCAGTAATGAGGTTCAGGCGTATCACAATGAGGGTGTGTCATAATGTGATCATACCCTCCGACGGTGCATTGGATTGGACGGGGCGCAAGTTGCTGCGGATTAGGCTGATGCCTTCTCGCTTTAGCAAATGGCCGAAGCCGAAAGCGATGCCGCAGATTGCCCGCTATGGCACACTGTCATAAATTTTGTGACGAACAGCCCGGTTCAGTTGATTATCAGTCCCTGGAGTGAAGGAGCGAGTGACGGCTCGTAGCTGTAGCAGCGGGCAAACTGGCGCAGGAATGCGAGGGTGGATTTTCGCGGAGAGTTTTCGCGCCGGATGCTGCCGGGTTTCTGACGGGATGATTTTTTAGGAGTAGAAGTTTCTTGCATAGGCAGATCGACTTTGGTTAGTGATAAATGGGCTTTAGCTATAAAAATACTTAGAATCCGAAGCAGGCGTCAATCCAAATCAACTCAGGTGAATAAAGCTTATCGGAGCGACTTATGACGGCTTGCCGGGTCCTGCATTTGTATGCATAACGTTGTCTTATAGCCGAATATTGTATAGGGAAACGGATTTATTTAAAAATGTTGAACGGCGTGGGAAAGAATGCTCAGACGCATTATATTTTTAGAGCTTGTTTAATAATAAATGTTACCGTCAGGGCGGTCAGTCGTCGAGCAGATTTTTGCTTGTGAAGAGGGAGTTATGCGGAGCATAACGACCGAAGAGCAGGCGGAAATATGTCGACGAATGGCCGTAGTGATGGT
>URWH01000181.1 GCA_900551515.1 uncultured Porphyromonadaceae bacterium | reverse complement strand
ATCTGGCGCACTGCTGCGACCCTGACGTTAACATATTTTGTGGGATGGGGTCTAACACCAACTGCGAGACCGATATGTTCGGTGACTACGGATTCCCGATGACCCAGAAAATAGAGTCATTCCAGATACATCCGAACGAAAACAACAGACTCACGGGTGTATCACTCGTTCGAGCCACAGCCCATATCGAGTTCAAGATCAAAAACGGCACGGGCGTAGGCTCCAACGTTCCCGACTTCCAGCCCACAGGCTACACCGTTTACCGTCTGCCCAAAACAGCCAAAGGATTCAGCGATGCCTTAGTGCTCAAAGAAGGCACATTCAATTCCATACCCAACAACATCAACACCATCACGGATCCTGAATTCAAATACGGGTTCGACTTCTTCATGCTCGAGAACAATCAGACCGGAGCAACCACTACAGGCACCGCCACCGATCAGGCATCGCGTGAAGCATGGAATGAAAACGGAGCGGTCGATTTTGCCGACCGCGAGTTCACCAACGCCCCCGAAGGCGCCACTTTCGTTGTGATCAAAGGCAACTACAACGGACCCGCAGGATGGGACAGTGAAAACAACCAATACACCGAGACAACCTATTCCGGACAGGTGACCTATATCATACATCTCGGCAACTTCAACACCACCAAGGGCGGAGCATGGGACAACTTCAACGTAAACCGTAACGAATACCACACCTACAAAATCACCGTCAACGGCGCATACTCGATCCTTGCCAACGTGGATGTAAACAATCCCGAGCGCAACCCCGGCATGGAAGGCTACCTCAACGAGCAGCCTGTGGCCGACCTCGACGCGCACTATGAGAAAATCATGATGCGCATCAACAAGGCTTCGATCATATCGCACACTGACGGCTCGCGCACCGACTCCCTTATTCTCTCCACTCCCGTCAACGGTTTCTCCCGCGTACAGAAAGCCGTAACCGAGCTTACCGATGCCGACGACTACAAGTGGATCCAGTTCCAGAAACCCGCCAGTGCCGATGAGTTCCCGCTCTATGCCGGCATAAATGCCGACGGCTCATGCGCCAACGCCGGCGGCCGCAAATGGGGATATATCACCGACCTTGTAACCGACCTCAAAGCCTACATAGCCGACAACACCCACACTCTCGAATATGCCATTGACGGAGGCTCTGAATTTATCGTGGCCGCGTTCGTCGACGAAAACATCTACACCGACAACACCTCTCTGGCCATTCTCGACTGGGCAGGCGAACAGCGCAACAAACGCGTGATGACACTCAACCCCTCGCAGCAGCACATCTCGTCCGACGGACAGAGCACCTACAACTCCGGCTCGGCGTTCAGCGTAAGCCAGCTTCCGGTTGTGTCGCCATACTCACTCGATCCGGCCAATGCCCCCGCGGGAGAACACGACACATACAATCCTTTCGGACTGGAACAGGTAATGGAGAAATCCAACACCAACACAACCACCACAATCACCTCAGTCGCTGACATCAAGAATCCTGATCTTTATCCGTCGGCACTCGTCTGGGACCTCAACGCGGGACTCTCGTCGACCAGCGTTTATGCGCCCGGCAACGCCCGCTCCATGATGCTCGACCTGATGTCAGGTCACACCATAAGCGATGAAGTGAAGTCGTTCTTCAAGCTCACATCTTCGGACGCGTCATATTCCACCTACGAATTCGTCCCCACCGAATTTACAAAAGTGTCGCAGTCAATCGCCGCCCACAACCGCGACCTCGACGGCGACGGCATCATCTCAGCCGATGAGATCCGCTGGTATATTCCCGGACTGATCCAGTACTACATCTACAACTTCGGCTACAATCAGGTGTCTGACTTCCTCTGGCTCTCGCAGCCCGGCGAAAACAGCATAGCCCTTGCTAAAGGAGATTCGCCCGACAAGCTCTTCCCCCGCTACTTCACCTCGACCCGCCAAACGCAGCGTCTCTTCTGGCAGGATCAGCGCGGTGCGACATCGGCCGCTGCCACTTGGGCGGCTCCGGCCAATAACATCCGCTATGTGCGCAATCTCGGCAAGTTCACCGACAGCAACACCCACGACATCACCCGAATCACACATCACGACAAGGAAAACAAAATTATCCGTGTGATCAACGGCAAGATCTGCCGCGACTTCTCATGGACCACAGCCTATCCGGCCCACGACGTGACATCGCAGTACAATCTACTGCCCCACGCTTTCGAGTACGGTTATGCGCTTGACCTCTTCAGCGGCGCCTCATATCCTTCTAAGTTCACCAGTGAAGGCCGTTCCAACCAGGAGATAGTCAATCTTGTCGACTCATTGGCACTCGTAAGTTTCAACAACAAGACCGGCGGAACAAACACCGCACTCCCCGAAGGATGGCGCATCCCCAACCAACGTGAGCTCGTGGCCATGTTCGTAAATAATGTAATATCCGCATACGCAGTAGAAAACGCCGACGCTTCATCTTCCGATAAGTTCTGGGCTCAGGGCGACGGAAATTATCCAACTTACTCTGAAGAGACCGGCTACATAGGCTATCTGGGCTATATATTCAGCTGCACGTTCATCAACACTCCGCTTTATGAAGTAAGCCGCCCATACCCGATTGTATGTGTGAACGGTGATATGGCTTTGCCTAACACGATCGGCAACAACTATGCCCGCATGATACTGGTGCGCGACGTCGATCCGGAGACCGGAGAGCCTGTTGCAGTCGCAAACACCATCTCCAAACTGCGCAAGATGGGCATCGAACGCCATTGGAAAAAATAATGCTTCAACAAACCATTCATTGACATAACCAGAAAACTAACCGCTACAATGAAAAAAATAATGATAATGACTGCTCTTGTGCTCGGCGCATTCTCTACGGCGTCGGCACAGGAGGCCACTGCCGTCGCCGCCGACAGCATCGTCGAGACCGAGACTCTGATGAGCCCCGACGGCAAACGCGTGATTACAAACACGTTCTGGAACAACTGGTTCATCCAGGCCGGCGCAGGCGTTCAGATGGGTTTCACCGAACACGACCGTCAGGGTTCGGTCGGCGACCGCCTCTCACCCTCGCTCGAAATTGCCGTGGGAAAATGGTTCACGCCCGGCATCGGCGTGCGTCTGGCCTATAACGGACTGAGCGTCCGCGGTATCACGCAGAACTTCCCCGACAAACAGAACGGCACCCACATCTCCGGCGCTTGGGCCGGACACGATGGCTGGCCCTTCTATCTCTACAAGCAGAAATTCAACTACGTCAACGTTCACCTCGACGTGATGTTCAACCTCTGCCAGATGATCGGCGGCTATAACCCCGACCGTCTTTACAGCTGCATCCCCTATGCCGGTATCGGCGTGGCCCACGTGACAGGCACCCCGAAAAACACCGAGATAGCCTTCAACTGCGGCATCCAGAACGCCTTCCGCATCTCCGACCGCTGGGACATCAACTTCAGCGTCAACGCCATGATTTGCGACGAACGCTTCTCGGGTGAGGACGGACACCGCCACTTCGACGCCCTGCTCGGTGCCACCGTAGGCGCCACCTACCGCCTCGGCCAGACAGGCTGGCAGCGTCCCGTAATCGTTGAACGCACAGCCTACGACAACGCCGCCGTCAACCAGCTCCGCGGACAGGTGGCCGATCTCGAAGCCGAAAACGAACGCCTCCGCAACCAGGCTCCAAAAGTTGACCGCGTAGCCGAACTTATCGCCGCCGGCAACGTGATCTTCTTCAAGATCGACACTTGGGAAATCACCGAGAAGAGCCGCGCAAGCCTCTCGTTCCTCGCCGACGCCATCAAGAACACCAAAGGCGTATACTCCGTTACCGGCTATGCCGACAAAGGCACCGGCTCACCGCAGTGGAACGAAGAGCTCTCGAAGAAACGTGCCGAAGCAGCCTACAACTGCCTCGTCAACGAATTCGGCGTGCCCGCCGACCGCCTCAGCATCCACTACAAAGGCGGCGTCGACGACATGTTCTACAACGATCCCCGCTGCTCCCGCTGCGTGATCGTAATCCCTGAAGAATAATCCCACAAACATACCCGCACCCCTCTCCTCCGCGGGATGCCCTTCCCACAAAGGCCGGACTTGGAAACCCCAAGCCCGGCCTTGCCGTTTCAACTATTTATTTATGAGATCCTATCTTCTAATATCACTATCCGAAGATAAGACAGAGGGATGAAGTGATGTCCAAATGATCATCATTTTAGGATCTATTCGGTTGAATCACATCTATAAAACAATCCTTCGCCCATAAAGTCACCCCAACCCTAGCTAAAAGAGATTAAATAATCCTGCCATCCCGTAATTTAAGTGAATGTTAAAGCACTCCCCCGCCATATATATCCATCAACAAAATCACCCACTCCCCCTAAATTGCCAAGAGCAAGCGTATCATCCACTCCCTCTAAATTGCCAAGAGCAAGCGCATCATCCTCTTCCCATAACATGCCAAGAGCAAGCGAATAGGAGCGGCGGCTTCCAGCCGGCAACCATAAACCCCAACAAACCACCAATCTACCCCGCCACCG
>URWH01000180.1 GCA_900551515.1 uncultured Porphyromonadaceae bacterium | reverse complement strand
CACCCGTCATCCCCGCCGAGTATTATCCCATCGGCGGCTGGAAGGTCGCCCGAAAAATTCACGCGCCTCTGGCGCACCACTGGCGCGTCCCTACCGCGATTCAACGTTTTCAATACACCTTCGCCAATGCCATGATCGGCGTGATGATGAGGACGATACCACCCGCAATGTAGGGACGCGCCACCGGTGCGTCCGCTTCCGCCCCCGCCCCGCTCCCGCAAGGCCCTTAGGAGCGGCGGCATCCTGCCGCCGTGTGAATAAGCTTGCATATCAGAGGATTAATCGTCTTGTCGAAATGCCGGCGGCGGGACACCACCGCTCCTATGCGTTTGCCACTTGGCGTATTAACGATTGCAGACCAGGGAGTCAGAAGCGGGGAGTCACGGAGACGAAAAGCTCGAAGTTGATGCCGGGCATCGGGCGCGAGAGCACGGAGAGATAGTATTCATTGAAGAGGTTGTTGACGGCAAATTTCAGTCGCAGGTCGACCGGCTTGAATCGCAGCGATTTCTCGAGCGAGATGTTGCTCATGAAGTAAGACGGCAGGTTCCCGGTGAGGGTGTAGTCGTTGCTCGACATGGTGAAACGCTCGGAATAATATGCCCACTTATACAGAAACGACCATGTTTTCCACGACAGGCGTCCGGTGAGCGATGCCGAATGGCGCGGCACGTAGGGGAGCTGTTTACCTACTGACTGATCGGCGGCCGACAGTTTCTCTCCGCGGTTTATCGACGGTGTCCACGAATAGGATGCGTTGATGTCGAAAATCCACTCTTTCCATGGCTCGAAAGCCATGTTGAGGCGTCCCTCGATGCCGTAGGCGTGCACTTTCTTGACGTTGCGGGGCGAGAAGAAGCCTTTGGTGGTGGGGAGCCAGATGATCCAGTCGTCGATATGTGAGTCAAACCAGTTGACGCCGCCGCCAATCGAGAAGGGGAATGGCTTTGTGCTGCCGAAATCGAAGCTTATGCCGGCGTCGTAGGTCCACCCGCTTTCATTCTTCAGGTCGGGATTGCCGCCCGGCAGGAAATAGAGGTCGTTGAGCGACGGAAATTTGTGATTGCGCGATACCGAAGCTTTGGCCATGATGTTGCCTTTGCGGCTTAGCAGACCGTCGACGAAAAATGCCGGGATGACCGGTGCCCAGCGGTCGCCGAACATCTCTTCGCGCAGCACGGCCGACAGACCGATCCGATCGACGGGCTGCCATTTGGCAGAGACGGAGCCGGAGAGTTCCACGCGGCTGTTGTCGTAGCCCACTATGGCGTCATTGCCGTTTTGCAGAATGACATTTTTATCCTCGCTCCGAACGAAATGCTGATGGAGCGAGATGTTGGCGGTGAGATAAATGTTGCGGGCAGGCGAATATTCGCCTTCGGCCTGACCGTAGACGGTGTTGATCCGAGATCGTGACCGTGTCATCGTAGCCCAGTTATCCGCGGTGATCTCACGGCGGTAGTCGTAGGCCATCCAAGTGTGGATGAATCCTCCGCGCAGCGTCGTCTTCCAGCCCGACCGGCTGTGATCCCAGGCGAGCACTCCGCGGAAGGTCTGCTCGCGCTGGCGGTTTTCAAACTCGCGTTCATCGCCGTAGTCCGACGTGATCATGGGCAACTCGCGGTTGGAGTTGATATACCAAGCGTTGAGCGAAAGTCTGTCGCCGCTCCCTATTGTGTAGTAGAGCTCCTGCAGGGCGTGGAAATCTTTGAATGATCCGCTGCGGTTGCGCTCAGTGGGGTTGTAGGAGCCTACGATATTGCCTTCATCGTCGTAGACGTTGACGCGTTTGTCGTGGTTGACATATTTGAAATCATTGGGCGATGAGGAGTAGACGATGCGTGTCGACGTGGTCCAACGGTCGTTTCGGAATGAAAGCCGCAGAAATTCGTCGAATGTCTTGAACGATCCGATGCCCTGCACATATTGCATGCCGAAGCCTTCGGGGACGTCGGGAAGGGTGGAGAGGCGCACGAGTCCGCCGAGTCCGCCGCCTGTTTCACTGACCGACGAGGTGCCGTGGAGCAGCGATGCGCGGTCGACGAAAAATGACGGTATGGAGGAGAAATCGGTGGTGCCGACCATCGGGTTGTTGATGCGCATGCCGTTCCATGTCACCTGCGTGTGACCCGCCGACGTGCCGCGGAAAGCAACCGTAGAGAGCGTAGCGCGGCCATAGTTCTTGACGAACACCGACGAGTTGAAGGTGAGCACATCGGCCATCGACAGCGCTATATTTTCTTTCAGCGCCATCGAGTCGATCGTAGTCTTCTGCACCCCAATCTCCTTCATAGGCCGCTTGGCTGTAACAACAACCTCATTTAGCCGCTGAATCCTCCGCGAAACATTCTGCCCCTGAACGGAAGGGCAGAAAAGCAGAAACAACAGAAGAGCATAAGAGCAGAAGAACAAAAGCCGTGCTCCACACTTTATTTTAGTTCTATCTATCAGATTATTCATAGTCATTTTCGTATGTTTCTTATGTCTTTTTGTACTTATGCCCTTCTCTTCGTCCTTCTGTTTTCGTATAAATGCGCCATTTACGCTCTATCTGCAAAATTGGCGAACCGAAGTTAATCAGTAAACCGTCATCTATCCCGGTTAATGTAAGATATGTCACCAACTGACAGCGATTGATATCTGTCAATTCTGGAATAGCTTTAAGTTCAAGAATAAGTTGTCCGTCAACAACGATATCAGCCCTTAGGGTTCCGATTGATTTCCCCTTGTAAAGTGCAGGAATTTCTTTTTCTACATCACACGCTATCCCATGCTCTTGTAATTCGATAACCAGAGCCTGTTTATAAAGCAACTCTAAAAGTCCGGGTTTCAGCACTCTATGCACAGCATGAGCACAATCCATAACAGATCTTATGAGTATTTCTTTATCCATTCCTTCTGCCCATTAATAAAGTGGTTCTTCTGTTCTTATGTCCTTCTGTTCTTCTGTTTATTTCCAACAGAACGTGCCGGGTGTGACGCCGGCATAAAACTCGTCAAGCAGCTCACCTTGTGGGCTGAAGCGGTAGATGAGGCCTTGCTGCTGGTAGTCGATGGCGTCGGCTACGTAGATATCGCCGGTTGCGGGGCTGACGGTCATGCCGTAGTATCTGGTGTCGCGGCTTTTGATAAGGGGTCTGACGGGAAGGCGGTCGGATGCGGCATCCATCTCCCAGATATCGTCGTTGATCCAGTAGAGTATGTCGCCACGGGCGTTGAGCTGCAGCTCGGAAGGGGTGTCGCCAAGTCGGAACCGGAAACGGCGTTCGATGGTGAATGTTTCGGCATCGATGCGGTAAAGTGCCGGTGACTCATAGCCATAAGGCGAGCCTTCATAACCGCCGTCGGTGAGGACCCACAGCTTGTTGTTACGGTCAATGACAAGAGAGTTGGGCTGGATTCCGACGGTGAGGCTGTCCACAACGCGGTCGGTCTCGGTGTCGATCCTGATGATGCGGTTCTGATAGCTCCAGCAAGTGCAATAGACATATTTGCCATAGCGCACCATCTGTTCGGTGGATCCTGTCTCCATTGTCATGTCGGGCACGGTGATGTAGCCGGTGATCTCATAGGTCGAGGGGTTTACGATGGCTATGCGGTTGTCCCACAGTTGCGACACGTAGGCTTTATCGTCGCTGATGAAGCAGATGTAGCGCGGTGAAGTGAGATTCGTGATCTGCCCGAGAATCCTGAATGTGTCGAGGTCGATTGCGAAGATGGTGCTGCTGTTGTTGACAACGATCCATCCTCGGTTGCCGTAGATGCTCATAGACTGGGCCGTATCGCCGAGTTTTGTGCCGTTGGCACGGTAAAACACTTCGTTTTCAACCTTTCGGGTCGCCGGATCGTAGAAGGAGAGGGAGGCGTTGCCATATTGGAAGTTGCCCTCGTTGACGATGAACAGACCCGATCCGGAGGCGTTGAAATCTTCCGGCTCGCCAGCAGGCCATTCCATGCATCCGGTCGGGAAAACAGGGGTGATGATCAGCGCTGCGGCAATGACTAACTTGCGCAGAAAGACGGGGACGGCGGAACGTATAAGGCGTGACATGGTTTCTGAAAGCTTATTTTCCGATCATTGTGTAGTCCTGAAATCCGAGCACCTCGGTTGAGAGTTCGCCGAGCCATCCGGCTTTGCTGTTGACGCCGGTCTGCACACGTATGAAATCGATATAGCTGAGCGCGACGGGGGTGCCGTCGGGCAGCATGGCGTTCGCGATTCTGAAACCGGTGCGCTGCAGATTGCCGTTGGGGGTGTTGTCGCGGGCAATCTCATCGCTGCCGATATTGTCGACATAACCCCAGCCGAAGGCGCCCGTCGCCCAAAAGCCGGTGACCGGATCCTGTGACGTGCGGGCGGTGAGGCATGTGCCGCTGAGAGTGTAGGAGTCGGCTTCAATCCATGCGGGATAGTAATAATCCTGATGATGGAACGACGGCATATAGTCGACCGATCCCGAGTTGCCCCGGTTGTCGCTCCAGGGCACGTTCATTTTCGGTGCTGCGGGGCGCACATAGGTTACGGCATAGTCAGCGTAGGCCGAGGCTGTACCGGTCTCCG
>URWH01000179.1 GCA_900551515.1 uncultured Porphyromonadaceae bacterium | reverse complement strand
GCTGAGTTTTCGCACTTCGTATTTTAATTTACGACAAGGGTATGACGCAAGGGTATAGTTGAAGTGACATAAAGGCTGCGGGGCGGGTTGCTATTGTCGCGGTGGAATGTTATCTTTGTGGCAAAACAACTAAAACAAATCGAAATGAAAAAAATGGTGATAGCGGCAATAGCCGCGTGTGCTTCGTTGCAAGGCTTTGCAGCCGTGGAGACGCTTTTTTCGCCCGACGGACGCCTGTGCGTGGTGGTCAACAGCGGCAGTGATGCCCCGACCTACAGTCTGATCGTCGACGGCCGGGAGATCATATCGCCTTCGCGCCTTGGGATCGTGGCCCGCGGATGGGACTATGCCGTAAGCGGCGAGGCGAGTTTTAAGCGCTCGTCGCACAACGAGACCTGGCAGCAGCCTTGGGGCGAGAACAAGCAGTGTGTCAACCACTACAACGAGCTGGCCATGACGCTGCCGGGCGAACAGCTGACGCTGCGTTTCCGCGCCTTTGACGACGGCATGGCCCTGCGCTACGAGACGGCGGCCACTGATTCGCTGACCGTCACCGACGAACTGACGGAATTCCGCTTCGCTCCCGCCGGGCAGACGTGGGCCATCCCGGCCAACTTCGAGACCTACGAGCTCGAATACCGCAACCTGCCTCTGCTCACGATCCCCGATGCCAACACGCCGATGACGTTCCGCACCGACAGCGGCATCTACGGCTCGGTGCATGAAGCCGCACTCTACGACTATCCCGAGATGGTGCTCCGCCGCGACCCGGTGTCGGGCGTGCTCAAAGCCGATCTCGCACCGCTGCCCGACGGCGTCAAAGCCTATATCCCGGGCCGTTTCACCACCCCGTGGCGCACGGTGCAGATAGGGCGCTCGGCCGTCGACCTGATCAATTCCAACCTGATTGTCAACCTCAACGAGCCGTCGAAAATCGCCGACACCTCTTGGATACGTCCGCAGAAATATGTGGGCATCTGGTGGGGCATGCACCTCGGAACACAGGTGTGGACGATGGGGCCGCGTCACGGCGCCACCACCGAGAATGCTATACGCTACATCGATTTCGCCGCCGACAACAATCTGCAGGGCGTGCTTTTCGAAGGCTGGAACCAAGGCTGGGAAAACTGGGGCGGCAACCAACATTTCGACTATCTGAAAGCTTACGATGACTTCGACATCGACAGCATAGCCTCCTACGCCTCGCGCCGCGGCATAGAGCTGTGGATGCACGACGAGACTGGCGGCAACATACCCGAATTTGAAGCTGTGCTCGACAGCGCCTTCGCCTACTATGCCTCGCTTGGCGTACACACCGTCAAGACCGGCTATGCCGGCGGATTCAAGGGCGGCTACCTGCATCACTCGCAGTATGGCGTGCGCCACTATCAGCGCGTGGTGGAGACAGCCGCACGCTATCAGATCATGATCGACGCCCACGAGCCTATCAAGGAGACGGGCATCCGCCGCACATGGCCCAACATGATGACCCGTGAGGGCGCACGCGGCATGGAATGGAACGCATGGTCGGAGGGCAACTCGGCCGACTATCTCTGCACGCTCCCTTACGTGCGCCTGCTGTCGGGTCCGATGGACTACACTCCGGGCATTTTCGACATCAACTATACGCACGCCAAGGCCGACCCCGGCCGCATCGAGTGGAACGGACCCAACGGCCACTGCCGCATCAAGACCACGCTCGCACGCCAGATAGCCAACTGGGTGATCATCTATTCGCCGCTGCAGATGGCTGCCGACCAGATAGAAAACTATGAGGGCCACGAGGCATTCCAGTTCTTCCGCGATTTCAATGCCGATTGCGACTGGTCGCGCGCTCTGTCGGGCGAGATAGGCAAATACATAGTTGTGGCACGTCGTTCGGGCAACCGCTATTTTGTCGGCGCCGGCACCAACAGCGAGGCGCGCGACGTTGAGCTGCCGTTGGATTTCCTGACGCCGGGCGTTGAATACACGGCCACGGTGTATGCCGACATCGATGAGGCTCCCGACCGCGTGGCCATCACCACCGTGCGCGTCAACAGCCAGTCGGCTCCGCTGAAGGTGCATCTCGCAGCCACCGGCGGTCAGGCCATTTCATTCATTCCGGTAGAATGACCGCGTTGCGATATATGCTGTCTGCGGCCGTAGTGGCTGCCGCCGGGCTTCTCGGCCGGGCTGCCGCGCCCGACGCTCTGTGGACGCTCACAATGGATGCCGCCGACACGGCTGGCTATTGCGCTCCGGCTCTGGGCAACGGCCACACGGGAGTGGTGATGGACCGCTGTGGGCTGAAGGCACAGCGCATGTTTCAGGCGTCGGTGCACGACGATGGTACGCCGGGCCGCGTGAGCACGATAGTGCCTGTGATGGTGCCGCTGGCGCTGAGCGTTGATGTCGACGGCGACACGGCTACGGTGTTCCGCCGCCAGCAGCTGCGTATGCGCGAGGCCGAGGCGGTGACCGATTTCACCGTTGGCGGCGTGCGCTTCACCGCCACCTATATGGCTGTGCGCCACATGCCTCACTGCGTGATGGTCGCGCTGGAGATGACGGCCGACCGCGATGCTACGGTAACAGTGGTGAACCGTCCGGAGATACCGGCTTCGCTCGCCGACTGCAGCGTGTCGCCGGTGACCATTTGGTGCGAGGAGGACGGACTGAGACTTTTGCGCTGCACGGCCACCTACAATCACGGGCGCGGCACCCTTGCTGCCTCCGCGCACCTTCAGGGCGAGACGGGCAACTGGCTTACGGTGTCGGCCGATACGCTCCGCGTGAGGCTGCGCGCCGGCGAAACGGCGATGATGTGGGGCGTGGCTTCGCAGTGCTCTACGGCCGATTTTGCCGATCCTTATAATGAGGCCGACCGGCAGGCCATCTATGCTTCGAAGAGCGGATGGAATGAGATGCTGAGCCGCCACCGCGAGGCTTGGCGTGATCTCTACAGATCGCGCGTGGAGGTGCTGGGCGACAGCGCGATGGCGCGGCTTGTCAATTCTGCTCTTTACAATCTCTATGGCTCGGTGCGCGCCGGATCGCGGCGCAGCATAGCCCCGATGGGGCTGACGTCGGATAAATACTACGGCCATGTGTTCTGGGATGCCGACACGTGGATTCTGCCGGTGCTCCTGCGGCTTCATCCCGAGCTGGCGCGGTCGATGCTCGACTATCGCTATGACGCGTTGCCGGCTGCGCGCCGGCGTGCGGCAGCCTACGGCTATCGCGGGGCGATGTTCCCCTGGGAGTCGGATCACAATGGTGAGGAATCGACGCCCACTTTTGCTCTTACCGGCCCGATGGAGCATCATATCACGGCCGATGTGGGTCGCGGCGTGTGGCTTTATTTCAAGGCTACCGGGGATACGGCATGGCTTCGCTCGGAGGGCTATGAGCTGTTGCGCGACTGTGCCGATTTCTGGGTGAGTCGCGCCGAAGCCACGTCCGGCGGCCGCTTCACAGTGCGTAATGTGGTCGGCGCCGACGAATATGCCATTGGCGTCGATGGCAATGCGTTTACGAATGCCGCCGCCAAACGTGTGCTGGATTATGCCGCTGATGCGGCTGAGGTGCTTGGCGTGAAGCCTGATGCGCGATGGCGCGAGGTGGCATCCGGTATGGAATTCCCGATGATGCCCGACGGCGTCGTTTTCCGCGAGCATGAGTCGTATGGCGGCGAGATGACCAAGCAGGCCGATGTGGAGCTGCTGGCTTATCCTCTTGAGATCATGACGGATTCGAAGCAGATCAGAGCTAATATCGACTATTATGCCGGTCGCATAGACAGTGTCGGTGGACCGGCGATGAGCCATGCGGCGATGGCGGTGAACTATATCAGGATGGGCGACTACGACCGTGCGTCGGCACTTATTGACCGCGCTGTGCGCCCTTATCTCCGCGGCGCTTTCCTGTCGCTTGCCGAGACGCCGTCCAACAATGAGACCTATTTCATGACTGCCGCCGGCGGTCTGCTGCAGGCCATCATCTTCGGCTACTGCGACAATCCCTCGTCGAAGAGCCGCATCAGCTGCCGGTTGGTAAGCGGCGACCGCCATTGATCATTGGCTGGTGACCGTCACCATAGATATTCGGCTATGCATCGACCTTTTCATGTATCGCGGCTTTCTCTCGCTACTATATTTAAGTGGATTTAGGGTCAATTAAAAAAAGAGACTATAATATATGTATAGCCTCTTTCTATTTTGTTTCCGAAAAAATTATTTATTTAAATCCATCATGCCCTTCAGGAGCGCTTCGGCAAATTCACGCTGAGCCAGCGGTGTCGTCTTTGTATTTCTCTTCAAATTCTTTAGTGAGTTTTTCGCCTTCGGCATTAAGTTCTTCAGCTTTTTCGGTATCGCCTGCGGCAAGAGCTTCCTGATATTCCTTGCCAAGGTCGATTAATTCTTCGGCATCATCCTCAGGTGTGCTGATATATTCTTCATCGTCATCGCTTTTTGAGTTATTGCAGGACGCGGCGAGAGCTATCATTGCTGAGCAAAGAGCTAATCTGAAAAGTTTTCTCATGATTTCTTGTGTTATATATATTTGTCAGGAATAAACAGAAAA
>URWH01000178.1 GCA_900551515.1 uncultured Porphyromonadaceae bacterium | reverse complement strand
CCGCCGCAAAGCCACCGCCCGCGAACTCAACATCTCCGAGCGCACCCTCTACCGCAAAATCAAAGAATACGGCCTCGAATAAAGGTTAAGCACCCCATCCCACCCCATCCCACCCCGCCATAATGTAGGGGCGCGCCATTGGTGCGCCCGCCCCGACGCTTGCCTCCCGAACGCCTCCACCCCCATCCTACCCCTTTATATAGTAGGGGCGCGCCACCGGTGCGCCCGCATCAGGCTGTGGGGCGTACATGTGGATGGCCATTGTCCGTACACTATGCCGGAATTTAATGTTATAATGTTTACAAATATCCCGGCTGAATCGATGGCGAATGAGCGTCGATAGCCTTGCAATCGTCAACCCTCATCCCGTAAACAAAAGCAGCAACCCGAGAGGTCGCTGCTTTAATGTGGTATATTTCAGTGTCTTTTTCAGACGATGGAGTTGCGTTTGGTCCACTCGATGATTTCGGGAATGTAGCCGAATGCGAGGCCTGTGACGGTGTCGGCGCAGCCGTAGTAGACGGCGATTCGTCCGGTTTCGGGGTCGTGGAGGGCGGCGCAGGGGAAGGTGACGTTGGGCACGTCGCCTGTCAGCTCATAGATTTCGCGGGGCGAGATGAGGTATGGACCCGAACGTGCGAGCACTTTCCAGGGCTGTTCGAGATCGAGCAGTGCGGAGCCGAAAGCATAGACGTAGCCGTTGCAGGAGCGGAGCACGCCGTGATAGATGAGGAGCCAGCCTTCCGATGTTTCGATGGGTATGGGTCCGGCTCCGATTTTCATGCACTGCCATGCACTGAGCTCGAAAGGAGCGGGCGACATGACGTGGCGGTGGCGGCCCCAGAATTCCATGTCGGGCGACTCGCTGTAGAAAATGTCGCCGAAGGGGGTGTGGCCGGTGTCGCTGGGGCGCGAGAGCATGGCGAAGTTGCCGTTGATCTTGCGGGGGAACATCACGCCGTTGCGGTTGTAGGGGAGGAAGGCGTTTTCAAGCTGGTGGAAGGTCTCGAAATCGGTGGTCCAGGCGGCGCCGATTGTGGGGCCGTGGTAGCCGTTGCACCAGGTGACGTAGAATTTGCCGTCGATCTCGGCCACGCGCGGGTCATAGCCGTAGACCCATTCGGCCACTTCGGGGTCGGCACCTTCGAGACGGATGTCGTCCTCGCTGATGTCCCATTTGAAACCGTCGACCGAGAAGCCAACGTGGATGCGCATGCGGCGGTTGGTATCGTCGCAGCGGAACACGCCGGCGAAGCGGTATTTACCTTTGTTGAAGGGCACTACGGCCGAGTTGAAGATGGAGTTGGATGTCGAGAGCGCGTTGCGCGGTATGACGGGGTTGGCGCTGTAACGCCAGAGCACGTCGCTGCAGCCTTCGGGACGGTCTTCCCACGGCATGTCGGGCAGCGGCTGTCCTTTGATTTTCAGTTTGTCCATTGTTTATGCTTAGTAGTTGTGGTTTGTCAATAAATTGTCGGTTATCAGGGCATCTCCTCGGTCGATTCCTCGGCCTTCACCGTGTCGGCCGCAATTTCCTTCTCGCTGTCCTCACCCTTGTCGGAGTGGGAGAAGGGGATGAATATCGACATCAGGAATACGGGTGCAGCCATTATCAGAGCCACGAGGAAGAAACTTTGGTAGCCAAGAGCCTCGCAAGCCCAGCCGCTGACCATTCCCGGAAGCATCACGCTGAAATTCATGATCGCGGAGGCGAAGGCGTAGTGTGCCATAGAGTGTTTGCCGGGAGCCACCTGCTGCATCATGAACATCGTCAGTCCGACGAATCCGAAGCCGTAGCAGAAATATTCGGCTACAAGGCCGGAGCCGATCACTATAAGGCTTTCGGGCTGGAAAAGCGAGAAGAGGAAGTAGATGACAAAGGGTATGTTGAAAAAACACACTAATGAGAAAAGCACCCGTTTCAGTCCGAAGCGGGCGATATAGTAGCCACCCATGATCGATCCGACGATGAACGCTACTGTGCCGAAGATGCCGTAAATCATGCCTATCTGTTCGTTATCCATTCCGAGTCCGCCTTCCGACATCGGAGCTTTGAGGAATATGGGCACCATTTTGATGACGAAGCCTTCGGTCAGACGGAAGCATACGATGAAGAGCACGTAGAGCCAAATGTATTTCTTTTTAAAGAAATCCACAAGCACCGATCCCATCTCTTTCATAGCGCCTTTGAAGCTCTGATGCTCGCCGGTGCCTTGGGCTTTCGGCGTTGCGGGCAGCATGAAGAAGTGATAGACCGACATGCCGATGAGCAGAGCGCCGATGATGCCCATGATGATCATCCAGGCATAGAAGGGGGCGCGTGTGGGTTCGAGCGGCTGGTCGGTGAGAATCATCCACGCATTGGCCGGAGAACAGGAGGGAGCGCGGAACAATGATGTCAGATAGCCGGCAAGCCATACGAGGCCGCCGTTGGCAAGCACTTTGGCCATGTTGTAGAAGGCACCCTGCCATCCGATATAGGTGGACTGTGTCTTTTTGTCGAGGGCCGTCAGATAGATGCCGTCGGTGGCAATGTCGTGCGTGGCGCCGGAAAATGCCACGACGCCCATAAAGGCAATGGTGTAGGCGAAAAAGTCTGGCAGCTGCAGGGTGAACACTATCAGTGCGAAGCAGAAACCCGAGATGGCCTGTGTCAGCACCACGAAGTTGCGCTTGGTCCAGTAGATCTCGAGCAGAGGGCTCCAGATGAATTTGAGGGTATAGGGCAGGGTGAGCAACGATGTCCAGAATGCTATCTGGGTCTTGTCGATGCCGAGGTCGTCAAACATTATGACGGCCACGAGATTGAGCACGACAAAAGGCAGACCCATAGCGAAATAAACGGAAGGCACCCAGGTGAGTGGAGACCTTTTCTTCGAAGGGGATGTGGCTGCGATGGCTTGATTCATGGTTGTTTCGTTCGGTTTTTTATGGTACCCCGGAGCAGAATCGAACTGCTATCAAAAGTTTAGGAAACTTCTATTCTATCCGTTGAACTACCGGGGCATGGCGCCGTAGAGCCGGCGCTGTCCGGCTGTTATTTCCTTTTGAATGTTATTTTTGACTGGTTGTCGCCGAGGGTGAGCGTCGAATCGGAGATCTCGCTGATATCCATTGTCGAGATGCAGCCAACATTCTTGCGGAGGGCATCGAGCAAGCCCTGTTCTTTCACGAAGCGGGCATATTGCGCCTGATCCACTTTGAGGGCTATTGCGGCCAGATTGCTGTTGATCACGCGAATGGAATCGTTGAGAGCCATGATCTCGGCGTCCTTAAGCTTCGGGTCGGCGAGTTTCGAGTCGATGAGATTTTTTTGCTCTGTCAGCGATGAGAGCAGGCGCTGATTGATGGTCATGTCGGCGAGGGCAACATCAGTGCTGATTGTGTCGATGCCGGGATGAGCCTGTGCCAATGAGTCGACGATCGCTGCGATTCTGTCGATATGCTTCTGCAGCGGTTTGTTGGAGAGGTTGATCGTCAGGCGGCCATTCTTAGCGCTCCACGAACCGGCCAGCTCATATTGCGGCAGGATGCCTGCGCCGTCGGGTGCCGAGACTGTCAGTGTGGCCTCGCCGGTGGCAGCATCCATTTTCAGGTCGATGCCACCGTTGATGGTGTCGCCGTCGGCTGTCGCATGCGACATGTCGGCGTGCCATGAGCCGTTGAGTTGCGATTCAAGTTTTTTGTCGCTGCACGATGAGGTTGCCGTTGCGATGACAACACTTAGGATCATGGCAGTTAGCAGACGGAATGATTTCATCTTTAATACTATTTGCGTTTCTTTGGCCAGACTGTTTCGCTTGGCATCTGCAAATATACTGATAAAATGCTTTTCGTGCAAACAAACCGCGTTTTCTCGTGTAACGGCGAAAAAAGCGATGGACATTCCGCGTGCCCGAGGCGAGTTATGGGACTACCGGGAGGCCGTCGGCGGTTTTCAGGGCCGAGAAGAAGAGCTCGGTTTCCTCGGCAGTGCAGTCGGGACCGGCGTTTTCGCCCAGAATGCCGTAGAGGATCTGGGATTGTGACGCGTCGCCCCGATACATGGAGTCCCATTTTGTGCGGAAAGATGCGGTGGCTTGGGGCGTTACGTGTTCGTGGAAGTAGCGGAGGCGTCCGGCGGTTGTTGTGTCAGATTCCAGTGCGTTGAGTGTGCCTTGCAGGAATTGGGCGCAGAGGGAATCTTCGCGGAGCAGGCGGCGGAGTTCGCGTTCCATTTGGGCACGGTTGTTGGAGATGACTGTTTCGGGAGGCGCTTGGTGCGGGTTTTTGCATTGCCATAACATAGCGAAGCATACAAGCGGTATGGCAAGGATTAGGGCGAATTTGATGGTTTCGATCAGTGGATTCGGTTTTTTCATAGTCGGCTAAGTTTTGAAATTGGTATGCAAATAAATCGTTTTTTCTGTGATATGCACCTCTTTAACGAGTTAAAATTCATTAAGCTACGAGCTTTTCGGCAGGCAACGGCCGGTCGCAGATCGGGCGTGTAGCGGCGGGAAGATTACCGGTTCTCAGGGCGTAGCACGATGGAGGCCGAGTTGAACTCGAAGGCGGCGTCGGCCACTTTGAGACCCCATCCCACAAAATATGTTAACGTCAGGGTCGCAGCAGTGCGCCAGATTC
>URWH01000177.1 GCA_900551515.1 uncultured Porphyromonadaceae bacterium | reverse complement strand
TAGAGCACGACCTTGCCAAGGTCGGGGTCGCGGGTTCGAGTCCCGTTTTTCGCTCTATTTCCGACGAATGTCTGAAACGCCTGTCCGGGTGGTGGAATTGGTAGACACGCTACTTTGAGGGGGTAGTGGCCGAAAGGCTGTGTGAGTTCGAATCTCATCTCGGACACCTGAAAATCCGCAAACAATTGTTGCATGACAATGTTTGCGGATTTTTCTTTTTCTTGATTGAGAAACGGTAGGGGCGGGCGCATGTGGCGGTCTGTAAAAAAAATTGTAATTTTGCAGCCGGATCTCTGCGGCTGTGAGCCGTGAGCCTATGGCCGTGAGAGCCGATATATATGAGAGCCGACATATATAAATGAAATCTTTGATTATGGAAGAAAAACTGCTTTGCGATCCGTGGGACAGGGAGCATCTGTGGCATCCCTACACGTCGACCATCGATCCGCTGCCGACATATAAGGTGACGAGCGCCGAGGGCGTGAGACTGAAGCTGGCCGACGGCCGCGAACTTATCGACGGTATGTCGTCGTGGTGGTGCGTAATCCATGGCTATAACAACCCGGAGATAAACCTGGCCGCCGAGGAGCAGCTCAAAAAGATGAGCCACGTGATGTTCGGCGGACTGACGCATGAACCGGCCATCGAGCTCGGCAAGATGCTGCTGGCGGCCGCGCCGCCGTCGATGCACAATCTGTTTTATGCCGACTCCGGCTCGGTTGCTGTCGAAGTGGCCATGAAGATGGCCGTTCAGGCGGCGGTGTCGAAGAGCGGTTCGCATGAAAAGACAAATTTCGTGACCATACGTTCGGGATATCACGGCGACACCTGGAATGCCATGAGCGTCTGCGACCCGGTCACGGGCATGCACGGCGCTTTTGGCACGGCGCTACCGATACGCTTTTTCGTCGAACAGCCGCGCGTGAAATTCGGCGGCGAATGGGACCCCTCGGCAATGGACGAGCTTGAGGCGACGCTTCGCGAGCATCATCATGAGATTGCGGCGCTGATACTCGAACCGATAGTGCAGGGCGCCGGCGGAATGTATTTCTATCACCCTCAGTATCTTGTGGAAGCTCGCCGGCTGTGCGATCGCTACGGTGTGTATATGATATTCGACGAGATAGCCACCGGCTTCTGGCGCACGGGCCGCTTGTTTGCCTGGGAGCATGCCGGTGTCGAGCCCGACATCATGTGCATAGGCAAAGGTCTTACGGCCGGCTATTTGACGATGAGCGCCGTGCTGACCACCCGCGATGTCGCCGATACGATATCGCGCGGCGAGGCCGGAGTGATGATGCACGGCCCGACATTCATGGCCAATCCGCTGTCGTGTGCCATAGCCATCGCGTCGCTTAAGATGCTCAATGCCAATGATATGAAATCACGCATCGCACATATCGAAAGCCGGCTCCGCGACCTGCTGGCGCCTGCTGCCGATGTCGACGGCGTGAAGGAAGTGCGCGTGCTCGGTGCAATAGGCGTCGTGGAGATGAAGGAGCCAGTCGATCTGGCTTCTTTCCAGCGGCAATGCGTAGAGCGGGGCATCTGGGTGCGCCCGTTCGGCACGCGCGTCTACATCATGCCTCCGTATATTATATCTGACGAAGATCTCACGACGCTGGCCAACGAGATGATCGCCATAATCCGCGGCTGATATGGATGCTTATCAATCGACACTCGCAGCGCTACGCGAATCCGGCAATCTGCGCCACATCCCGGCCGACAGCACCGGCGACAACAAGCTTGTCGACCTCTCGGGCAACGACTACCTCGGCCTGTCCACACGCCACGACCTCACCGAAGAGTTTTTCGCGCAGCTCGATTCGGCCCGCGTGGCCATGACATCGTCGGCCTCGCGACTGCTGGCTGCCGGGCAGGACGAATACTCCAGGCTCGAGGCATTGCTTTCGGGACTTTACGGCGGTCGCGCATGCCTGATTTTCAACAGCGGCTATCACGCCAATACCGGCATGCTGTCGGCGCTGGCCTCCGAGCCGCGCACGCTTATTGTGGCTGACAAACTGGTGCACGCCAGCATGATCGACGGCATGGTGCTGTCGCGCGCGCAGTTCCGCCGTTTCGCCCACAACGACCTCAACCATCTCGAGCGGATACTGAAAAAAGAGCATGACGCGTTTGACCGCGTGATAGTGGCCGTGGAATCGGTCTACAGCATGGACGGCGACCGCGCGGATATCGACGCTCTCATCGACTTGCGCCGCCGCTACGGCAAAGTGATGCTTTATGTCGACGAGGCGCATGCCTTCGGCGTGTGCGGTCCGCAGGGACTCGGCCTTGTGCAGGAGTCGAAAGCGCCTGATGAAGTCGACGTGTTGATCGGCACCTTCGGCAAGGCCGCCGCTTCTGTCGGCGCCTTCGCCATCACATCGCCCGAGCTTCGCGAATATGCGCTCAACCGCGCCCGCAGCTTCATATTCTCCACCGCCATCCCGCCTGTCAACTGCGCCTGGACGCGCTTAATCGTCGGGCGGATGACGCAGATGGATGCCGAGCGCCGTCATCTGCATGAGCTGGCCGCAATGCTTCACCGCCGTATCACGGAGGTGGCTCCCTCGCTCACCATGCCAGAGCCGAGCCATATCATGCCGATCATCGTTGGCGACGCCAAGGCAACGGTGATGATGTCGGAGCGACTGCGTGAGCTCGGATTCAAAGTGTTACCGATCCGCACACCGACAGTGCCTCCCGGCACCGAGCGCCTGCGCATCAGCCTTAACGCATCGCTCGATCTCCCGGTGATCAACCGCTTCGCCGACGTGCTGTGTAACGATATTTCCAAAAGCCGATGATCATAAAGCTCACACATGCCGAATCGTCTCCCCGCCTGCTGCTCATCTTCGCCGGATGGGCCATGGACGAACATCTCTTCGCCACGCTTAGGCCGGGAGGATATGACGTGGCCGTGGCTTTTGATCATTGCTCGGATGCAGGCGACTGGCCTGTCCGTTTGCCCGGCGATTATGATGAGATATGCGTCGTGGCCTGGTCGTTCGGCGTTATTGCCGCCACCCGTTTCATGGCCGAAAATTCTCAGCTGCCTTACACGGCTAAGATAGCCGTCAACGGCACCCTTTGTCCGGTCGATGACGTCTTCGGTATTCCCGAGGCGATATTCCGCGGCACCCTCGACCGCCTCTCGCCCGAAGTGATAGCCCGATTCAACCGCCGCATGTGCGGCTCGTCGCAGCGGCTTGCCGCTCTTACGGCAAGCGGGTGGGTGCAGCGTCCTGTGGAGCGACTTGCAACCGAGCTCCGGACCATTGCCGCGATGGAGCACTGCCGCGAGCGTATGTCGGACTGGGACGTTGTCATCGTCGGGAAGCGCGACATGATCATACCGGCTGCCAGCCAGTTGCGTGCCTGGGACGGGCATCCCGATGTGCGGTGTGTCGACGAGCCGCATCTGCCGGATTTTGGAGTGCTTATCGATCGGTTGATAGTCGATAAATCACTTGTGGCACAGCGCTTTGTGCGCTCGGTTAGCAGCTACGACGGCGAAGCCGAAGTGCAGCGTCGCGTGGCGCGCCGTCTGGCATGCATTGCACGTGAGCGTTTTGCAGGCAAAGAGCCCGGCAATCTTCTCGAAGTGGGCTGCGGCACCGGGCTGCTGACCGGCGAACTTACCTCGCTCCTGGCTCCGCGGCGGCTCACGCTCTGGGATCTTGCTCCGATATCGGAGGCTCTGCCCGGTGATCATCGCAGGTGCGATGCCGAGATGCAGATACGCAAAGAGCCTGACGGATCGTACGATCTCATAGCCAGTGCCTCGACAGTGCAGTGGTTCAACAGTCCAGCCGCCTTCGTGCGCCACTGTCACCGCGTGCTCAGCTCAGGCGGAGTGATAGCCCTGTCGACGTTCGGGACTGACAACTTCCGTGAGCTGACGCCGTATCTCCCCGCTACGCCCAACTACTATTCACCCGAGCGATGGCGGCAGCTGCTGTCGGAAACCGGATTCCGCGACATCCGCGTCGAGACGGAATCCGTGACTAAAGAGTTCGCCGACACCGTGTCGCTTCTCCGCCATCTCAGCGACACCGGTGTCAATGCCGTTTCCGGCCATGTCGGCCCGTCGGTGACCCGAAGCATCCTCCGGTCCGGCATCCGCCGGCTCACCTATCAGCCGATGATCGTGACGGGTCTCCGCTGACAGCGCCTCCGCGGGCTGCGCCTCATTTGGAAGGGGAAAATGCAGGCTATGTCATCGGCCCAAAACTTATTTGTGTTGAAAAAAAGTTGAAAAATAGGCGGATATAAAAAATATTTGCTACTTTTGTAAAAATTTAGCATAAAATGGCCGGTAATCTGCAGCAACGCCTTGACAGTCTGAAGAGCAAAACGCAGCTACTCGTAGAGCGCTATGCCCGGATGGAGAACGCACGGCGTGAAGCGGAGTCCCGGATCAACGAACTCGAGCAGGAGATTGCGCGTAAAGACCGCGAGACCAAAGTGCTGAGGCAGCAGCTGGAACAGCTGCAAGTGGTGACAACCCTGTCGCCCGCCCGCGAGGACGTTGAACGGAGCCGGAAATTTTTTGCCGAATTATTGCGGGACATAGACAAATGCATCAACGAGCTAAGTGAATGATGCGATGAAAGATAAACTTGATATAACGCTCCGCATCGGCAATGTCCGCCTCAGTCTGACCATCAGGCCTGAGGAAGAGGTGTTGCTCCGCGAGGCGG
>URWH01000176.1 GCA_900551515.1 uncultured Porphyromonadaceae bacterium | reverse complement strand
CGAGCTCCGTTTTGCCGATCTCCACTACAACGTCGTGGCCGCCCAGATGAGCCGTGGCAAGACCGAACGCGCCGCCGCCATGGCGATAGCATCGATAGCATCGACGCTCGGCCGCTTCGCAGCCGATGTGTGCATGTTCAACTGCCAGAATTTCGGCTTCATATCATTCCCCAAAGAGTTCACCACCGGCTCGAGCATCATGCCCCACAAAAAGAATCCCGACGTCTTCGAGATTATGCGCGGCAAATGCAACCGCCTGCAGTCTGTGCCCAATGAAATAGCCCTGCTCACCACCAATCTCCCGCTGGGCTACAACCGCGACCTCCAGCTGCTCAAGGACATCACCTTCCCCGCCACCGACGATCTGCGCCGCTGCCTCGAGATATGCACGATGATGCTCGAGCATATCATCGTCAACGAAAACATCATCGACAATCCGCTCTACGATTACATGTTCACCGTCGAGGATGTCAACCGCCTCACACTTCAGGGCATGCCGTTCCGCGATGCCTACAAAGCCGTAGGCATGGCCGTTGAGCGCGGCGAATACCGCCCTACCCGCAGCGTCAGCCACACCCACGTCGGCAGCATCGGCAACCTGTGCACCGACCGCATCCGCGCCAAGATGCAACAGTTGCTCGACCGTATCCTCGGCTAACGACACAAACCGATCGAAATAGCGACAGGGCGGTGTGATCCAACGATCACACCGCCCTGTCCGGGAATACGGTTTTATAGTGTCGGTTATTTCTTCTGATTCAGCACCGACTGCTCGGGAGCAAGAATCGTGATCCACATGAAGTATGTGATAGCGAAGTTGATGAGACCGATAAGGATAGCGGCAAGTTTTGCATTTTCCATCTGTAAGATGATGAAAAGGAAGATGCCTATAACAAACACGCGGAAAACGCCAACCCATATAGGCCATGATTTTGCAAAATTGGAAGTCGTGATGCGGTCATCACCGATCAGAACAGCCGGAGAAATAATGAACAGAATCGCACCGATCGACAAAATGACGCTGTTTGAAATCAAGCGGCTCGGATTATATAAGACTCCGATACCCGAATCTACAGTGATAATGCCGAGAAGCACAAGAACTTCTGCAAGAATAAAGAGTATCGACGTGCGTTTGAGGCAAGTTGATTTTGTGGTGGAAAACAACTGGAAAAAGCCGAAGATTGTAAGGCTCGACGACAGAAGCATCATGATGATATAGTATGCTTTTGAAGTGATCTCTGCAAGCGGGCCAAGTATTACCAGCAGCAGATTAAAAACGAGAGAACCAAGGAGGATGAACTGAAGCGCTTGGCCACATTTGCCTGTGAAGGGGGGCTACGAAATCAATCTGTTGACCGCGAGCCGGAGTTGGTTGGTTTTGCATAATAAAATGGGATTAATTGGTATTAAACTTTGCAAATATAAGCTAACAAAGCATCAAAACCAAACTTTTCATCATGAAAGTTTGGTTTTGATGTAAATAATATAATATGAGCACTGTTTGGGTTAATCCTTGACAAGCGCCATGATGTCGTCGACGATCTGACCGGGTGTAAGGTGGTTGGCTTTCAGTATTTCGCCATAGTCATACCGGTCGGCAAACTCTTTCTTCATGCCGTAGCATTTCACGCGCATCGGCATCTGGCCGTAGAAGCGGGCCACTTTTTCGCCATAGCCGCCGTCGAGCACGCCGTCTTCGAGCGTCACCACAAGATTGTGATCCTCGGTCAGCTCGAGAAGCAGCTGATCGTCGAGGCCGCTGAGGAACCGGGGATTGATGAGCGTGGCGTCGATACCCTTTCCTTTCAGCTGCGCAACGACCTGTTCGCCAAGACCGAAGAAAGCGCCTGCGCCTATCACTGCCACGCCTTCGCCGCGATGAGCCACATAGTAGGCATTGATATCGGAATAATCCGAAGGATATTTGCGGCCCGTGCTCATCACGTTGCATCCCGGCACGCGGATGGCAACGGGATGTTTGTCCTGCTTCATCGCCCAGTCGAGCATCGCCATATATTCTTCCAGACAGGTGGGAGCCAGATACACTATGCCGGGGATGTTGCTTACGAGAGCTATATCAAACCAGCCGAGGTGCGTCACGTCGTTCATGCCGCAGATAGTACCGTAGAAAATGCCTATCACGGCAGGCGAACCGTTGATCGACAGGTCCTGCGACAGCTGGTCGTAGGCACGCTGCAAGAACGAGCTCACGACGCCGAAGAACGGCTTGCCGCCGCCCTTTGCGATACCCGAAGCGAGAGCCACAGCCTCCTGCTCGGCGATGCCTACATCCACAAACTGATCGCCGGCCTCTTTGCGTCGCTCGGGCGTGAAGCCTATCACACCGGGCGTTCCGGCCGTTATTGCCACCACCGTGGGATCATGCTTCATGAGGTTGAGCATATATTCCGCTGTCAGTGTGCCATAGTCAGGCGCTTCGCTCACCGACAGGGGATTGCCCGTAGGAATATCAAACGGGCCGCCGAAATGCCAGCGTTCGCGGAACGTTTCGGCCGGAGCATATCCCTTGCCCTTCTGAGTGGCCACATGCAAGAGCACAGGATGATCGATATCTTTCACATCTTCAAATGCTTTGACGAGCGATGCTATGTCGTTGCCATAGGCCACATAGCGATAGTCGAAACCGAGCGCCTTGAAATAGTTGCATGGGGCGTTGCCGTCGGATTCGCGCAGCTGACGGAGGTTTTCATAGAGGCCGCCATGGTTTTCGGCGATCGACATATCATTGTCGTTGACCACAATGATAAAACCGCTCTTGAGCGTGGCAGCGAAATCGAGACCCTCAAATGCTTCGCCGCCGCTGAGCGCGCCGTCGCCCACAACGGCTATGATATTTTCTTTCCCTCCGGTGAGCTCGCGGGCTTTGACCAGACCGCCGGCAAGGCTGACGGCAGTCGATGTATGGCCGATCGTAAAGATGTCGGTCGGGCTTTCCTTGGGGTTGGTGTAACCGGTCACCTTATCATAATCTTCCGGAATGACGAAGGCGTCCATACGTCCGGTGAGCATCTTGTGCACATAGCTTTGATGCGACACGTCGTAGATGATTTTGTCGGTCGGTAGATCAAACACATAATGAAGGGCTATCGACATTTCCACCATGCCGAGGTTGGGGCCGATATGACCTCCGTGACGGCTGAGCTTCATCAGCAAAGCGCTGCGTATTTCCGAGGCGAGATCCTCGAGCTGGCTGACTGAAAGCGATTTAATGTCGGACGCTGATTTTATATCCAAAAGATTCATAATAGGTTTGTTGATAATATCTTGTTAAACAATGTGCAAATTTAATCACAAATTACGTCTCGGATTTTACCCGAATTACATTATTTTCAACCCTCATAACGAATCATTTGTTGCAAATGCGGCAACAAAGAAGCATTTTTAACACAAAAAAATTGCATACCGGCAACCTTCGGACTATCTTTAGAGAATAATCCTCTCAACACGCCTCAAAACCGCCTACGACATGATCAACTACGACGACACTCTCTTCAACATTCGCATTTCCAGTGGCATGCCCCACCCGGGAGCTTTGCTCGTGGCAGAGCCTTTCCTCAAGGAAGAACACTTTGCCCACGCGGTGATCTGCCTCGTCGAATATGCTCCCGCATCGACAGCCATGGGTATCGTGCTCAACCACCCGACGGCCTATACGCTTCAGGGTCTTGTCGAAGGTGTGAGCCGAAAAGAAAAAATCAGGGTGTGGTGCGGCGGCCCGATGTCGTGCGACCGGCTCTATTACGTGCACAGGCTCGGAGAGCTTCTGCCCGGAAGCCGCGAAATAGCTTCGGGATTATACATCGGCGGCGATTTTGAAGCAATGCTCGATTATGTCAACTCCGGCTGCGACATTGACGGATATATCCGTTTTTTCATAGGCTACAGCGGATGGAGCCGCGATCAGCTCGACCAGGAGATCCGCGACCATGTATGGGCCGTGACGGAGATACCGGATACCGCCAAGGCTCTTGCCGGAAATGAAAAAGGCTACTGGCATCGCCATGTGCGCGCGCTTGGCCCCTCCTTCCGCGGTTGGCTCTACCACCCCCGCAACCCCCAGCTCAACTGACCGCCCCGCGCGCCCTCGCCTATTATCTTAGCTACCATAGCTAAATTAGCTACAAAGCTAATCCCGCGCTGCCTTGCCTAATTAAGCATTTATTACTACCTTTGCAGCCGAAAAAGCTTTTTTATTATTTATTGATTCCAACCGATGAGGTTCGACGAGTTAGACTTAAACTACGATGTGCTCGACGCCCTTGACGCTATGCGTTTCAGCGAGTGCACCCCCATACAAGAAAAAACCATTCCGCTCACCCTTGAAGGCCGCGACCTCATAGCCGTGGCCCAGACCGGTACCGGAAAGACCGCGGCATATCTTCTGCCCGTGCTCAACCGTCTGGCCGACGGCGAATTCCCCGAGGACGCCGTCAACTGCATCGTCATGGCTCCCACCCGCGAGCTTGCCATGCAGATCACGGCGGAGCTGCGCGACCTTTGCGTCTATCTTCCGGGCGTGCGCATCGTGTGCCTGTACGGCGGCGCACCCATCGGCCGCCAGATCGACGCGCTGAAAAAACATCCCCAGATCGTAGTGGCCACACCGGGACGGCTGTCCGACCACATGAAGCGCCGCACCGTGACCCTGGGTCAGGTGCAGACCGTGGTGCTGGACGAGGCGGACCGGATGCTGGAC
>URWH01000175.1 GCA_900551515.1 uncultured Porphyromonadaceae bacterium | reverse complement strand
GCATCGAATCGCTCTCCATCACCGGCACCACGATCAAAAGTCACCACAATGTGGGCGGTCTGCCGGAGAAAATGCACCTCAAGCTGTGCGAGCCGCTGCGTCTGCTCTTCAAGGACGAAGTGCGCGCCGTGGGTCGTCAGCTTGGCATGCCTGAACACCTTATCACACGCCACCCCTTCCCCGGTCCCGGACTCGCCGTGCGCATCCTCGGCGACATCACACCCGAAAAAGTGGCTATCCTCCAGAACGCCGACCAAATCTTCATTCAGGGTCTCCGCGACTGGGGTCTCTACGATAAGGTATGGCAGGCCGGCGTGATCCTGCTTCCGGTCCAGAGCGTTGGCGTCATGGGCGATGAGCGCACCTACGAACGCGCCGTTGCGCTGCGCGCCGTCACATCCACCGATGCCATGACCGCCGACTGGGCACACCTCCCCTACGATTTCCTCGCCGACGTGTCAAACAAAATCATCAACACCGTCCGCGGCGTCAACCGCGTAACCTACGACATCTCCTCCAAACCGCCGGCCACAATCGAGTGGGAGTAAATTCCACAACGCCGAGATACGTCGGAAGACATTCTTGCAAATAATCCGAATATGCCGTACAAAATTGTGCGACATATTCTTTTTTTGTACATTTGCAAAGCGTGCCGAGCGGGCACAGACATATTGAGAAAGCGTTCTCACATCGTTCGATTGATGAAACCTAGGAAATTTCAACAATGAAATACGGAATGATGGTGATTGTTCGCTCTCTTTGGCTTGATGTATCAACAACCATGATATGCGGTCAAAGTGGAGTTGTAGTTCACTCATTCGTATTTCATGGGAATCCTAGGCCCACATCAATGAATAAGTGAGTTTGCGGCTCCACTTTTTAGCAACCATTTATTTATTAACAAGCCATAATCATCATGAAAAAAGGATTAGTAATCACAGCCGGTGCACTCCTGTTTATTGGAGCATGCGTAGCCGTGGTTGACAAGAATGAAAATGCGTCGGGAACCACGGAAAACATGGATACCATACCCACCGCCAATTCTGAATCGACATACGATTCAATGAAAGGACAAGTTGAGCCACAAGCGCCAAAATCTGCTTGGTCTTATAATGAATCTATTGATGAAATGACCGACAAGACAACATATCTTGCCTCCGTAGTTTCTGAAAACAGTGTGTACTTCGACTTTCCTTATCAAGGAGGGAGCACACTGACCTTTACGCTAAGAGACAGCCCACAATACGGAAAAGATGCTTATATCCGCATATCAACAGGACAGTTCAATTCCTCATATAATGGTACGACCATTAAAATGAGAATCGATGACAAACCCGCTCAGACCATCAATTGTAATGAGGCGTCTGACAATAGTACGGACTTATTGTTTCTAAGAGGCTACAACAAAATTGTCAAAGCGCTCAAGGGAGCTAAGACAATGAAAATAAGTGCGGAATTCTTTTCGGAAGGCGTCCGCACCTTCACATTCGATGTTTCGGGACTCGAATGGAACCATTAATTCAATTCTCAACCTGAACAATCATATGCCGCAACCACTGTGTTGCGGCATAGTTTTATAACGGCAAATTAAATATTGCCAATGGAGCTTATATGAACCAATTATACCTTGCGTATATTTATTCTTCTGGGAGGATGCGGAGGTTGTCGCCGGCGTTTACGCGGTAACGCGCACTGGTGCCGGTTGTAAGGTTTTTGACGGTGAACACGTAGTCTTCGATATTGAGGTTGGCTCTTTCCGAACCGTCATAGGCTGCGTTCACGGCCTGGCTCACTGTGTGAAAGCCTGAGCCTTGCCATGTATCAATCTCTTTGCCGTCGAACCAAAACTCGACACGCACGTCATCTGTAGGGTGAATTCTGTTGTTTTCCATTATCTTTCGGGATCTTTAGTTTCCTATTGAAAATAACATCAATAGCCCGGAAAAAGATTAGCGGATGTCCGCAGATAAACGCAAATCTCCATCACGCAGTAGATTAGCGCATCACCTCCGAGAACGAGCAGTGACTGATTTTTGCAATCGGTCACCGGCATCAGCCGTATGCATTGCATTAATCAGTCACTGAAATTCAGCGCTCGTAAGGAGCAAAGTCTTAAAAGCTTAATCGCCCATGGTGCGGAGGAGCTCGTCGTTGTCGGATGTGCGCTCCATGCGATCCTTGATGAATTCCATAGCTTCGATACTGTTGCGGTCGGAGAGGAAACGGCGGAGAATCCACATGCGGTTGAGCGTTTCGTCGCGCAGCAGCAGATCGTCGCGACGGGTACTTGATGCCATGATGTCGACAGCCGGGAATATGCGTTTGTTCGACAGCTTGCGGTCGAGCTGCAGCTCCATGTTGCCGGTGCCTTTGAATTCCTCGAAGATCACTTCGTCCATCTTCGAGCTCGTCTCTGTCAGCGCCGTGGCTATGATGGTCAGCGAGCCGCCGTTTTCAATATTGCGGGCCGCGCCGAAGAATCGTTTGGGTTTCTGAAGGGCGTTGGCGTCGACACCACCGGAGAGTATCTTGCCCGAGGCGGGAGCGCATGTGTTGTAGGCACGGGCCAGACGTGTTATCGAGTCAAGCAGGATCACCACATCATGACCGCATTCCACGAGGCGTTTGGCCTTTTCGAGAACGATGCCGGCGATTTTCACATGGCGCTCGGCGGGCTCGTCGAATGTTGACGCGATAACCTCGGCATTTACGCTGCGGCTCATATCGGTCACCTCTTCCGGACGTTCGTCGATCAGGAGGATCATGATATATGTTTCGGGGTGATTCTCGGCGATAGCGTTGGCGATATCCTTGAGAAGAAGGGTTTTACCCGTCTTAGGCGGTGCCACGATAAGACCGCGCTGGCCTTTGCCTATAGGCGAGAACATGTCGACAACGCGCGTGGAAATGTTGGCCGAGCGGCCGCTCGTGAGATCGAATTTCTCGTCGGGGAAGAGAGGAGTAAGGTGTTCAAACGGCACGCGGTCGCGGATAAATTCGGGCGTGCGGCCGTTGACGCTCAGCACCTTGCACATGGGGAAGTATTTCTCGCCCTCTTTAGGCGGACGGATGGTAGCTTCCACAACGTCGCCGGGCTTCAGACCATTCATCTTGATCTGCTGCTGGCTGAGATAAACGTCGTCGGGCGACGCCAGATAATTGTAATCGCTCGAGCGTAGGAAGCCGCATCCTTCGGGCATCACCTCAAGCACGCCGCTCACCTCGATAATGCCGTCGAAGTTAAACTGCGGTTCGGGCTGACGCTGCTGGCCGTTGTTATTATTATTGTTATTGTTGTTACGGTTTTTCTTATTGCGGTTTTTCTGCTGCTGTTTGTCGATCTTTTCCTGCTGCCAGGGCTCATTGAGAGTTACGGGAGCTGCTGCGGCGGCTGCGGCGGCTTCCTCCTTCTCACGCTGCGATCGGGGCACGAACTTGCGGCCTTCCGAGCGGGGGAAGAACGAAGTCAGCGACGTGTCCTTCGAGCGGAAATCACGACGCTGCTGCCGCTGCTCCTGTTCGCCATTGCCGTTGCTATTACCATTGCCTTCGTTGCGGTTGTCAGGCGATGCCTGCGCCGTCAGCTCGGGCATTGCAGGTGCTTGCATCGCCACAGGCTCATTCTGTTCAGCCGGCTTCTCTGCAGGCTGTATCGGGGCCTGAGTTTCGGCTACGCCCTCCGACACCGGTTCTGCCGTCTGTTCCTGTTTTGCCGCCTGACTCTTACGTCCGCGACGACCGCGTGCAGGCTTATCAACGGCAGCGGTTTCGCCGGCAGCAGGCGCTTCATTGACCGGTGCTTCCGCAGTCTCGGCAACTTTCGTTTCCACTACCGGTGTTTCTGCGGCCGGCTCTGCTTGAGCCTCTGTTTTGGCAGCAGCGATCTCGGCCTTCGATTTTCGGCCACGCTTCTTAGGCTGAGCCTGCCGGGCAGGTGCTTCAGCCTTGGCAGGTGCTTCGGCGGCGCTTTCGGTCACGGCATTATCGCCATCGGCTGCCGACATTGTTTCATTGGCATCCTTGGCTTTCTTGCCCTGCCCCTTAACCTGTTTGGGCTTAGCCTCTTTAGGCTGACGGCGTTTACGTTCGGTGGCATTGGCTGCCATATCTATAGCTTGCTGATCAAGAATCTTATACATCGTATCATCACGATCGGCAATATTGATTTTCTTCAGTCCCATTGATTCGGCAACGCCCTTCAGTTCATCATCGGACATTGCCCCAAGATCAGAAATATTATACATAAAATTTAAAAAAGATTGAATCGGAGGAATCGACGGCCGCCTTATTCCAAAAGAGCTATGCACACAGCATCAGCCCCTAAAATTACCAGGCATCGAAACCCGAAGCCGGCCGTAAGAATAAAAAAATTGGAATATTGAATTTACCTTTTTCAGCCAGCGGATTCAATCATCCGGCTGACGGGCGCAAGGCCAACGCCTTTCTTTTAAATTGCGACACAAAGATAACAATAATTCATCAAATAAACAACCTCACCACAAAAAAGGTTTCACCCTCCCCCGCCACAAAACGCCCCGCCACATCATCAAACCCGAATTATCGCCAAAACCTAAACTCATAGCAACCCTGTCCCAAAATTCCACTAAGCAACAATAAGAAAGCGCTCCTGCTAAGATGCCAAGAGCGTGGTTTAGGAGCGGCGGCTTCCAGCCGCCGGAAACGGCGCAAGTAATTGATTTGAAGGTTTCCAGACACC
>URWH01000174.1 GCA_900551515.1 uncultured Porphyromonadaceae bacterium | reverse complement strand
AATATTTTCATGGTTTTCGAACTTTTTACCGGCCTTACGATTTTCGGTTTTAGGCTGTATGTTCAAAAATCGACCTTCTATATTTTACGGTACAGGAGGCCGAAATTTCGAAAAAACGGATTGTGACTTCTCGTCGTTCGAAAGCTATTTGCCGATCGCCGCGTACTCGAATCCTTCGGCAATCACTTCGTCCTTGCTGTAAATGTTGCGCCCGTCCACCAATACCGATTGTTTCATAACCCGTTTGATGACCGACCAGGAGGGAATTCGGAACTCCTTCCATTCGGTCAATACCGCCAGAGCGTCGGCGTCGATCACCACATCGTACATATCTTTGCAATAGACGACCCGGTCCCCGATTCGGCGGCGGCATTCGTCCATCGCTACCGGGTCATATACCTTCACGGAGGCTCCCGCTTCGAGCAGCTTTTCGATAACGACCAGAGCCGGTGCTTCGCGCATATCATCTGTTTCGGGTTTGAAGGCCAGGCCCCACAAGGCGATCGTCTTGCCCCGGAGTGTTCCGAGCTTATCTTGCAGTTTCTTGACTACGATCTCTTTCTGGCGTTCGTTGACCGCTTCGACCGCTTCGATCACTCCCATCGTATAGCCGTATTCGCGGGCGGTACGGGCCAGGGCTTTCACGTCTTTCGGGAAGCAGGAGCCGCCGTATCCGCATCCCGGATAGAGAAATTTCGAACCGATGCGGGTGTCTGCGCCGATACCTTTGCGCACCATGTCCACGTTGGCTCCGACCAGGTCGCACAGATTGGCGATGTCGTTCATGAAGGAGATGCGTGTGGCCAGCATGGCATTGGCTGCGTATTTGGTCATCTCGGCCGAGGGAATGTCCATGAAGTAGAGCCGGTAGTTGTTCATTTGGAACGGACGGTAAAGCCGTTCCATGACCTTTTTTGCCCGGTCGCTCTCTATGCCGACGACCACACGATCGGGCGACATGAAGTCCTTGATGGCGGCGCCTTCCTTGAGGAATTCGGGATTGGAGGCCACTTCGAAGGGGATTTCGACGCCTCGGCGGTGGAGCTCGTTTTCGATCTCGGCGCGAACGATTTCCGACGTCCCGACGGGCACGGTGCTTTTTGTGACGAAGATGGTGAAGTGGTTGATGAGCTGGCCGAAAGTGCGGGCTACGGCCTTGACATATTTGAGGTCGGCGCTACCGTCCTCGTCGGGCGGGGTGCCAACGGCGCAGAACACGGCCTCAGCCCCGTCGATGCATTCGGCGAGCGAGGTGGTGAAATGGAGTCGGCCGCCCTCGGTGTTGCGGCGCACGAGGTCGTCGAGTCCGGGTTCGTAGATGGGTATGATGCCTTTTTTGAGGTCGTTGATCTTTGATTCGTCGATGTCGACGCAAGTGACGTCGATGCCCACTTCGGCAAAACAGGCGCCTGAGACAAGGCCTACGTAACCGGTTCCGACTATTGCTATTTTCATAAAATACTAACAGAATGGGGCAGCGTGCGGGCGTGAGGGTGGAAGCGTGCATGGCCCGATGGCTGCGGTGATTGTGAATGATGTCGCAAAATTAGCCATTTTTATAATTTTTCGGGCGATTCCGCGTTACTAATTCAGTAATTATGTGATAAAAAATGCGATTGTTTACGATATATATGCTTTTAATAGCCGCAATCGGGTGCGGGCAGGCAGCTTCGGCGGCCAATGTCAACATCCGCGGCAAGGTGGTGGATCATGCCAACGAGCCTATAGCGGCGGCTACGGTGAAAGTGGCCGGAACGGCTTTGGGCGTGAGCACCAATGCCGACGGCGGCTACCGGCTTTCGGTGGCTGAGCGCGACACATTAGTGCTGGTGTACAGCTGTATAGGCTATAAAGAAGTGCGGCGTCAGCTGGTGAAGCCCAACGGGGATCTGACGATTAACGTGCGTCTTGAAGAGAATGCGAGAGAACTTGGAGAAGTTGAAGTGACCGAGATCAGGCGACAGACGGGAGCCATGCAGACTGTTGAATCGGATGACTACAGGCTTGCGGCAGACGCGACCGGCGGCTCAGTGGAGTCGATGCTTGCAACGATGTCGGGCGTGAGCTCGTCGAATGAGTTGTCGAGCCAGTATTCGGTGCGCGGCGGCACGTATGACGAAAATAGCGTGTATATCAATGGAATAGAAGTGTATCGTCCGCAGCTGATATCGTCGGGACAGCAGGAGGGCCTTTCGATAATCAACCCCGACCTCGTAGAGTCGGTTTCGTTTTCCACCGGCGGTTTTCCGGCCGAGTATGCCGACAAGATGTCGTCGGCGCTCGACATACGTTACCGGCAGCCTGAATCGTTCGAAGGTTCGCTCGGGCTGAGCCTTATGGGCGGCAGCCTGTCGCTGGGTCAGAGCTCCAGCAAATTCTCGCAGCTCCACGGCGTGAGGTACAAACGGAACACGTCGCTGCTGAGCTCGCTGGAAACCAAGGGCGAATATGACCCGTCGTTCTTTGATTATCAGACCAATCTCGTGCTCAAGCTTTCGCCGAAAGTGAGGATGTCGTTTCTGGGCAACATTTCGGTCAACCGCTATAAGTTCACGCCGCAGAACCGCACCACGAATTTCGGTACGGCCGAGGATGCCAAGCGGTTTACGGTGTATTTCGACGGACGGGAAAAAGACCGTTTCGAGACATTTTTCGGGGCGTACACGCTGAGCTATTCGCCGTCGAAATCGACCGATCTCTCGCTTATCCTTTCGGGATTCCTCAACAATGAACTTGTGGCTTACGATATCTCGGGCGAATATTGGCTCGATCAGGCCGGCGGCTCCGACTCCGACCAGCAGGTGGGCGGCGAGCTCGGCGTGGGACGATATCACGAACATGCAAGAAACAGGCTCAAATCGACCGTGTTTGACGTGTCGCTGCGCGGAGAGTCGCGTATCGGACGCCGGAACATTCTGACGTATGGTCTGACATTCAAGCATGAAAGCATCATGGAGCGTTCGCGCGAGTGGGAGCGCCGCGATTCGGCCGGCTACTCGCTGCCGTTTGATCCGGATGCGATGAAGGTGGTGTATAATCTCGCATCGTCGCACGATCTGTCGTCGACTCGTATGAGCGGCTTCCTTCAAGATGCCTTCCGCTTCAACACTTCGGCCGGTTTCTTTAACCTTAATGCCGGCGTGCGGTTCAGCTACTGGTCGTTCAACAAAGAGTTTATCGTGAGCCCTCGCGTGAGCCTCGGATTCGTGCCGGAACGCAACAACCGCTGGACCTTCCGTTTTGCCACCGGCCTCTATTATCAGAGCCCGTTCTATAAGGAATTCCGTCTGCAACAGACCGATGCGGCCGGAAACACGACTGTAGAGCTGAACCGCGACATCAAGTCGCAGCGTAGCCTGCAGTTTATTCTTGCGTCGGACTATACGTTCAGGGCGCTGAACCGTCCGTTTAAGATTTCGGCCGAGGCTTACTATAAAGCGCTGAGCGATATTGTGCCGTATGAGATTGACAATCTGAAGCTTGTGTATAGCGGACGCAATGAATCGAAAGGCTTCGCGGCTGGTCTTGACCTGAAGATGTTCGGACAGTTTGTGCCCGGCAGCGATTCGTGGATAAGCTTTTCGCTGATGAAAACGCAGGAGACGCTTCATGGTGTGAAAGTGCCGCGGCCTAACGACCGACGCTACGGATTCGCATTATATTTCACGGATTATTTCCCGAAGATTCCGAAGCTGAAATTTTCGCTCCGTGGCATATTCAACGACGGACTTCCGACGACGGCACCGCAGAGCACACGTGATAAAAACTATTTCCGCACCCCGGCTTACAAGCGCGTAGATATAGGACTGATGTACGGTCTGCTCACTCCGCTGAAGGACGGCGAGAGCCGCGAAGGATTCCTGCGTCATTTCAAGAGCATCTGGCTGGGATTTGACGTGTTTAACCTCTTTGACATCTCCAACGTGAGCAGTTATTATTGGGTCACGGATGTCAACCAGATCCAGTATGCCGTGCCCAACTATCTGACCCGCCGGCAGTTTAATGTAAGGCTGACGATAGATTTCTAACTATTGTCGGTCGGCAACAGGATCCACAACAGGAGATAGAGCGGAAATGCTCCGAAGAAAAAGAAGATGAGCCGGGGGATGACGGGTGAAATTCCGAAGAAATCGGCGATGCCGGCACAGACGCCTCCAAGTACTGCGTTTCGTGATGAACGGGTGAGTCGTTGAGCCATGGTTTTGCGGAGTTTATTCGGCTGACAGGGATTCGAGATCCATTGTGGCGAGCTCCCAGTGGCTCATGGCATTGTCGAGATTTTTCTGCAATGCGGCATGTGAAGCGATGAGAGCCTCGTCGTAGGCGCCTTCGGCCATTTTTGCTTCAGTCTCGGCGATCCGGGCTTCGATTGCAGCGATCTCGGCTTCGGCGTCGGCAACCAGTTTTTTTGCTTTGCGCAGCATCTTTTCGCGCTCCTTCTGTTCGGCGTAGCTGAGATGCTGTTTCTTCGCCGGAGCATTTTGTGCCGGAGCAGGGGCGGCGGGCTTTGCGGCTGGGGCGGATGGCTTTTCCGGAGCCGTTTTCGGGGCGGGAGCTGTGGGCGATTTGCTGAGTTCGAGCTCGGCGAGTGAAGCCAGCTTTTTCTTTTCGAGAAACTCGTAGATGCCACCGAGACATTCGCGCACTTTACCGCCGCCGAATTCGTAGACTTTCTCGACGAGGCCGTCGAGAAAGTCGCGGTCGTGCGACACGACGATCACCGTGCCGTTGAAATCC
>URWH01000173.1 GCA_900551515.1 uncultured Porphyromonadaceae bacterium | reverse complement strand
TCAAAAAATATGGGGCTATGCAGGTGGAAAATTGCGTTTCGACTTTGACTTTAGGCGTCTATTAAATGTAATAATCAATAATTCCAACGCAAATGAACCGCTTCTATGCCGGAATGCTCAGCATTTCCATCCTCATTGCAGCCTCGGGCTGCTCTCGCGTCCTAAATTTCAATCAAGACAAATGCATTTCGACCGCTCCAGTCGTCACTCAACAACGACCGGCATCGGCCGTCACCAACATTATAGCAGCTAACGGGTTTAATATCAGCTACTCTCAATCGCCCAAGCCCCGAATATCGGTCAGCGCGCCATCCGACCTTATGGACATGGTCCACACTGACATCAAAGGTGAAACTCTTTCGATATATTCGACCAAATCGCTTGGTGCGTGCGAAATCAACATTGTGGTTGAATCACCTTCCGTCAGCGACTTCACCATCAGCTCAGGCACACAATTCACAATTCAGGGAGCCTATAGCTCGACTTCAGATGTCACAGTAAACATTTCGAGCGGCGCCATGTTCATCGCTCCATCTTCATTTTCCGCCCCGAAAATCGCGCTCGGTTCATCAAGCGGTTCACAGATTAAGTTAGATGCCATATCATCCTCCGCAATTTCGGCGGCGGCATCAAGCGGTTCTTCGGTTTATCTGGCCGGAACGAGCCGTGAGGCGCACCTGAGCGTATCGTCAGGCGCCGGAATATCGGCCGGGAAACTTGACGCGACAAGCGGTTCGGCCTCAGCCTCCAGCGGAGGCAGCATCACAAGCAACATAACCGACTGCTCCGTCAGCACATCTTCAGGCGGAAGCGTAAACAACCGTTGATTCATAAAAACAGCTTCCTATATAGACAATCATGGCGGTGTGAGAATTAATCATCACACCGCCATGATCTTGTTTTATTCTATGGACGGGATTATCAAATGACGCCCTGGCCCATCATGGCATTGGCGACTTTCATGAAGCCGGCGATGTTGGCGCCTTTCATATAGTTGAGATAGCCGTCGGGCTCTGTGCCATACTTCACGCACTGTTCGTGGATGTCGCGCATGATCACGTGGAGTTTCTGGTCCACTTCCTCGGCGCTCCACTGGAGGTGCATTGCGTTCTGGCTCATTTCGAGGCCAGAGGTGGCCACGCCGCCTGCATTCACGGCTTTGCCGGGAGCATAGGTCACGCGGTTGCTGATGAATGTGTCGATGGCTTCGGGTGTGCAGCCCATGTTGGAAACTTCAGCCACCATGAGCACGCCGTTGTCGACAAGCTGACGGGCATCTTCAGCACCGAGTTCGTTCTGTGTGGCGCAGGGAAGAGCGATGTCCACTTTCTGCTCCCAGGGTTTGCGTCCGGGGAAGAATGTGGCATTGGGATATTTTTCGGCATAGGGAGCAACGATGTCGTCGCCGGTAGCGCGGAGATAGAGCATATAGTCGATTTTGTCGCCGGAGATTCCGTCGGGATCGTAGATATAACCGTCGGGGCCGGAGATGGTCACCACTTTGGCGCCAAGCTCGGTAGCTTTCAGGGCAGCGCCCCAGGCAACATTGCCGAAGCCGGAGATGGCCACTGTCTTGCCTTTGATGTCGAGGCCTTTCTTGGCGAGCATGCTCTGAACGAAATAGAGAGCGCCGAAACCGGTGGCTTCGGGACGGATGCGCGAGCCACCGAACGAGAGGGCTTTGCCTGTCATCGAGCCGTCGCACTCGTTGCAGAGTTTCTTGTACATGCCGTACATGTAGCCGACTTCGCGGCCGCCTACGCCTATATCGCCTGCGGGAACGTCGCGGTCGATGCCGATGTTTTTCCAAAGTTCAAGCATGAAAGCCTGGCAGAAACGCATGATCTCGGCGTCGCTCTTGCCGCGGGGCGAGAAGTCGCTACCACCTTTTGCGCCACCCATAGGGAGTGTGGTCAGAGCGTTTTTAAATGTCTGCTCGAAGCCGAGGAACTTGAGGATAGAAAGGTTGACTGAAGCGTGGAAACGGATGCCGCCTTTGTACGGGCCGATGGCATTGTTGAACTGTACGCGATAGCCGATATTGGTCTGCACTTCGCCTTTATCGTCGGTCCATGTCACACGGAAAGTGATGATGCGGTCGGGTTCGACCATGCGTTCAACGATCTTGGCTTTTTCAAATTCAGGGTGCTGGTTGTAGACGTCCTCGACGCACATCAGCACTTCTTTCACTGCTTGCAGATACTCTTTTTCACCGGGGTGCTTCACCTCGAGTGAGTTCATTATTCGATTTATATCCATAATATATGAATTTAACGGTATATTCGGTTAACGACACAAATTAACGGATTATATTTGGAAACAAGGTAACATCACACCCTTAAAAAGAGTTAAATAACGCCCTTCCGGTGACAATTTGACACCGGCGGACACCGGCGGGGTATACTGAAACTGCACGGAATTCGGTCCGTGCAGTCTGATCTCAGCGGCGCTTTTTGCCTTTCTTTGATTTCTTCTTCGAGGATTTCTTCGAGGATTTCTTTTTCGACTTCGAGGAGCTCTTGCCCGGAATCTTGATTTTCTGGCCGATGCCGATGCGGGTGGTGCCACGGCTCATGTTGTTGGCCTTCTGGATGGCTTCGACCGTAGTGCCGAAGCGTCGGGCTATTTTCTCCAGCGTGTCGCCGCTTTTGACGGTGTAAGTTGTAGTCTTGGGCTTGCTCTCCTTCTTTGCCTTGGATTTAGATTTGTCGGAGCGGGTCGCCGCCACATCAGGGGTCGACGAACGCCGTGTGGTGACGGTGGATTCTCCCGAAGGCGCTGTGCTGGCGCCGGCGAGGTCGTGATGATAGATCTTGATGGTGAGCTTGTCACCCTCTTTCACCTTGCCGCGGCGCAGATTGTTCCAGCGCTTGATGTCGGTGGAGCTGACGCCATAATGTTTGGCGATGTCACGGAGGCTTTCGCCACGCTGCACCTCGTGAATTATCTCTTCCATGCGACCGCTCACCGTGTCGGCGATCTCCTTGTTGCCGTCGGCATTCTGCGACTGCCCCATGGCCATGTCGGCATTGTCGGAGCCACGGTCGGCACGCGGCTGGCCGGGCTCCACGTAGGTGCGGCCGCGATACTGGTCGGCATTATAGTTGTGGATGGCCTCCTCGCTCACGATGTAGCTGTTGCACTGCTGGAACGGGAGCACGAGTGTGTAAGGATGATTGTCGCCGGGGATGATATCCTTGCGGAACTGCGGGTTGAGCATGCGGATCTCCTCGATAGGAATTTTGAGCACGTTGGCTATCTGATCGAAATGCACGCGTTCGTTCACCTGGATGGTGTCGGTGACAAGCTGCTGTTTGACCACCGTGGGATTGATGCCGTAGCGGTCGTAATAGTTCATTACATAGTTGGCGGCGATGAAAGCGGGCACGTAGCCGCGGGTTTCTCTGGGGAGATAGTTGTAGATTTCCCAGAAGTCCTGCTTGCCGCCGCCGGCGCGGCGAAGGGCCTTGTTGACGTTGCCCGGGCCGCAGTTGTAGGCGGCAATGGCCAGCGACCAGTCGCCGTAGATAGAATAGAGCTGCTTGAGATAGCGGGCGGCATTGCGCGACGACGAGCGGGGATCACGACGTTCGTCGACGAGCGAGTTCACCTCCATGCCCAGTCCGGTGGCCGTGGCCGGCATGAACTGCCACAAGCCGCATGCACCGGCACGAGACACTGCCGTGGGGTTGATGGCCGATTCAATCACCGGCAGATACTGCAGCTCCAGAGGCACGCCCTCTTTGAGCAGTTCTTCAATGAATATTTTGCCATAATAATTATGCAGCGCGAGCATATCGGCCACCAACGGACGCTTGCGCTCGAGATACATCTCGATGTAGTTGCCCACCACCTGGTTGTAGGGCATCTCTATTTCGACCGGAAGGCGGCTCAGCAGGTCCTCATATTCCTTGGCATTGCCGGTGTGATGGCGGGCGCCGTCGGCCGCCGGAGCCGTGTAGTTTTTCAGGAAGAAGTTTTCTTCGAGTTCGCGCGTTTTGGTTTCGAAACTTTCCGGCGGAATGATGTTGTCGTCGGTTATTGAATGTTTGATATCAAGAATCGACGGAGCTGCAGACGCCATCATGGCAGTCAGACCGAGAAGAGCGGAGATGTATATCTTTTTCATTACTGACATAGTGTTCGGAAATGGGTTCAGAAATTCAAGGCCCATTGCAGGCCGAGCGCCGGATAGGGGCACGCGCGGTCATAGAGCAGGGCCGGAGCCATTTGCATGGAGAGATCGGGGGAAATATCAAAATTGGTCAGCGACGCGTCGACATAGGCATCAACGACGGCCAGTAGATAGACTCCTACCATGCCGATGATGCAGAGGTCGCGGTTGCGCCGGAAATAATCTTTTCGGCTTTTGAGGGTGCGTTCGAGCCATGTGCGGTTGAGCGACTCCTCCGATGTTGTGGGCGGGAAGAAGTCCATATAGCTCTTTGTCGACGGATCGTTGTCCATCAGATCGTAATAAGCGCGCGTATAATCGGAGAGCATCGAATTGTTCCATGAAGCGCCGTAGCCCAGACCCATGAAACCGCCTATGACGATAGGCAACTTCCAGTAGCGGCGGTTGTAGATCTGACCCAGACCCGGACAGAGGGCCGAATACCAAACAGCCTTGATGGGATCGGGCACAAACACCTTCTTGCCCGAGGCCTGAAGCGAATCGGCAACCACACCGTCGTCGAAAAGCATCGGATCGGTCGCTGCATTAAGGATCGAGACGGTGTCGAC
>URWH01000172.1 GCA_900551515.1 uncultured Porphyromonadaceae bacterium | reverse complement strand
AACACGAGCCCCGCCATGATCACGGCGCCCAGAGCGTAGCGGCGCCAGGGGCTTCCGATGCGCTGAAACATGTTTTCCATCATGTTCATGACGCGTGTGAAATAGAGCGAGACGAGGCCGCAGAAGGCGCCGAGCAGCACCACGAACGGAATGCGCGATGTGACGAACGGCTCGCTCTGCATGAAGAAGAATTCGGCCTCGTAGCCGGTGAACGTGTAGGCTACGGTGGCTCCGGCAATGGAAGCTATGAGCAGGGGCATCACCGAGACGGTGGTGAGGTCGATCATGAGCACCTCGAGTGTGAAAAGCATGCCGGCGATGGGGGCCTTGAAGATGCCGGCGATGCCGGCGGCCGCGCCGCATCCCACCATGATCATGAGCACGCGCGGCGACATGCGGAAGAGCTGTCCGACGGCCGAACCGATCGAGGCGCCGGAGAAGACGATGGGGCCTTCGGCACCGACCGAACCGCCGAAGCCGATGGTCACGGAGCTGGCGCAGAGCGACGAGAGGATGTTGTGGCGCTTCAGGCGGCTTTTGTTCTGCGAGATGGCATAGAGCACGCGGGTCACGCCGTGGGAGATGTTGTCGCGCACCACATAGCGCACGAAAAGGAGCGTGATGAGCACGCCGACGGCGGGATAGATGAAATACATATAGTTGCCGCCGGTGATCGACAGGCCCGATGTGAGCGTGTGGGATATGATGTGGATGAGCTCCTTGAGCAGCAGCGCGGCAAATCCGCCGAGCGTGCCCACGATGAGGGCGAGCACCACGACGAATGCTTTTTCGGAGATGTGCCGTTCGCGCCACATAAGCAGTTTGTGGAACGTCGAACGTGCTTTTCCGCCGGCTTTCTGTTCTTCGGATTTATTTTCGTTGGTCATGAGTGATTCAGATGAGAATTAGTCAGATGCCTTTGCCCGACATCACGGTGTAGATGGTGTGGACGATGATTCTCAGGTCGGTGAGCAGAGAGATCTTGTCGAGGTAGAAAAGGTCGTAGCGCATGCGAGCGATCATTTCGTCGACGGTAGTGGCATAGCCGTATCTTATCATGCCGAGTGAGGTGATGCCAGGACGGATGCGGTGCAAAAGGGTGTAGGAGGGGTCGCGCTCCATGATCTTTTCCACGAAGTAGGGGCGCTCGGGGCGTGGGCCTACGATCGACATGTCGCCGCGGAGCACGTTGAAAAACTGCGGGAGCTCGTCGATGCGGTATTTGCGCAGGAAACGGCCGAGGCCGGTCACACGGCTGTCGTTCTTGTGCGAGAGGGTCGGCGCGCCGTCGGCCTCGGAGCCGAGGCGCATGGTACGCAGCTTGATGATCTGGAACCGCTTCTTGCGCAGTCCCATGCGCTCCTGGCGGTAGAAGGCCGGACCCTTCGAGTCGATTTTGACTGCAGCGGCCATGATGGCCAGCGGGACGGCGCATACGGTGAGCATGATGGCGGATATGACCACATCAAACATGCGCTTGGTGCAGAGCGTGGAGGGCGAGAGATGGCTTCCGGTGATGTCGATGAATGGCTCGGCGGTGAGGCTGAGCATGCGGGTGTTGAACATATAGGCCGGGAGGCTTTCGGCGGCGATGAACACCGGTATGTCGAGGTCGAAAAGACGGCCGATGACATTGAGTGTCTTGTCCCAGCCGCCGGGGTGGGGGATGACGATGATGCGCCGGATATTCGAAGCCTGACAGGTGTCCTTTATGCCGTCGATGTCGGAGATCGGGAGATCGGTGCCCGATGTGCAGAAGCGTGAGCGGTTTTCGTAGTCCACGAGGCCTACTGCGCGTACACCGACAGTGGGCGAGATATTTTCGAGCTGCCGCGGAAAGAGCTGCGGCACAGAGCTATATCCGACGATTAGAGTGGGCAGGCCTGTTTCGCCGCGCATCATCCGGGCGTTGGCGCGCCAGGTGATGATGAGTCTCGGAATGTAGACGATGAGAAACATCATCGCGAAGAGCATGATGAAGAGGCTGTAGTCGCGGGTGCGGTCGAGCGTGAGGTCGTTGATGAGGATGGCGAAGAGGAAGATGATAGTGCCGATGAAGGCGGTGGCGGCGGTGGTGGTGAGCTCGAAAACGCGTGAACGGACGGATGTGAGGCTGTAGATGCCCGACATATAATATAAGAGCATCATAAACGGCGGGAATATCACCTGGCCCGTGACGAGCATCGGGGAGGAGAGGAAGTTGCCGAGCGAATAGAAGGCGGTGAAGGCCGAGGGGAACTCATAGTAGCGGAAGATGTTGAAGGCAACGAGGGCTATGTTGGTCGATATGTAGTCGGCCAACAGATATTTCAATCGTTGTCGTGTTTCGGCGGTCATGTCTTCAGCGGCGGATGATTTTCATAGAGGCGTCATTACCGATTTTGATGACGGAAGAAGAGCGTGCGGGCTGTCGGTCGTCGCGGCGGTAGAGCGCCACATAGTCGACGGCGTCGATGATGTGACGGTCGATTTCGGCGAAGAAAGCGGGCGTGGGCCGGCCGCTGACGTTGGCCGATGTCGACACGACGGGACGGCGCAAGGCGCGGCACAGGGCGGCGCTGTAGCGCTCGCGCGTGAGCCGGAGGGCGGCGCTGCCGTCGGGGGCCAGCAGTTCGGGCGCGAGACCGACGGGCCGGTCGTAGACAATGGTGACCGGCGATGTGCTGAGTTCGGCGAGCTCCAGCGCCACATCGGGGATGTCACTGACAAAGCGCTCGAGCATTGCCACCGAGTCGACGAGCGATATGAGCGCTTTCGCCTCGGCGCGGTGTTTTATTTCGAAAATCCGGCGCACGGCCGCCGAGTCGGCAGAATCGCATCCGAGGCCCCACACGGTGTCGGTGGGGTAGAGGATCACGCCACCCTGACGCATGCATCTGACTGCGGCCGATATGTCGTCGGTGATTGTTGAATCCGGCATAATGAGCATTTGGTTATTTACTGCAAAGATAACACAATGCGGCGGGATTAAAAAATAGACGGAGCGTTAAATGTTGGGGCGGGGATAATAAGATTTGTAATATTTATAAGTCTTACAGGCAGAGCCGGGCGGCGAGCGAAAAAAAACGGGGATGAGATTTTGCATGGTTGGGGGGATTTTGTTAAATTTGAGGTTGGAAACGGCAGTGAAAGCGCCGACAAGACATCAGAACCAATATTCACAACCCTTAAATAATTGAAAACTACCATGTTTCGTGAAGAAGATCTTGCTCTGCTCGAGCAGAAAGGCATCACGGCGAGTGAGGCGGAAGCGCAACTTGCCCGTTTTGCAACAGGATTCCCTTACCTGAAAATTCTTGACGTGGCCCGCACCGGTCACGGCATCACAGTGCTCAACGACGAAGAGCAGGCGTCGGCCGTGGCACGCTGGAAGAAATATCTTGCCGACGGCGGCGAAGTGTGCAAATTCGTTCCCGCATCGGGAGCTGCCTCGCGCATGTTCAAGGCCCTCTTTGAGTTTGTCGACGGCAGTGAAGATAAGCCCGCGCCCGGATCGGCAGTGGATAAACTCATCGCCGACATCGACAAGCTGGCTTTCATCGGCGATCTGAACGAAGCTGCAAAACGCCTCTACGGAATGGATGTTGCCGCACTGAAATCGGCCGGGCGCTATAAAGATATAATAGCCGCCATCATCCGTCCCGAAGGACTGAACTATGGCAATCTGCCCAAAGGCCTCCTGAAATTCCACGCCTATACCGAAGGTTCGCGCACACCGGTTGAGGAACAGCTTGTGGAAGGCGCTCAGACGGCAGCCAATTCCGACGGTGTTGTCAATCTGCATTTTACGGTTTCGGCCAACCACCGCAAACTCTTCGAAGAGAAGATCAACGAAGTGCTACCCGCCATCAGCAAAGCCCGCGGCGTGAAATTCAACGTCAGCCTGTCGGAGCAGAAACCCTCGACCGACACCATCGCCGCCAACCCCGACAACACTCCGTTTATGGAGGACGGCCATCTGCTGTTCCGTCCCGGCGGCCACGGCTCGCTGATTGAGAACCTCAACGACATGAAAGAGGCTGTGGTGTTCATCAAGAATATCGACAACGTGGTGCCCGACTCGCGCCGCGAAGCCACGGTGAAATACAAACAGGTGATAGCCGGCTACCTGATGGAGCTGCATGACACCATCGATAAATATCTCACGGATCTCGCCACCGGCTCGTACACCCGCGGCTATCTCCAGCAGATGGTGGAATTCATGCACGACCGTCTGGGTATCACCGACCGCCATATTGACTCGATGAACGATACCGACCTCGCCGTGTATATCCACGAAAAGCTCAACCGTCCGCTGCGCGTGTGCGGCATGGTGCGCAACGAAGGCGAACCCGGCGGCGGCCCGTTCATTGCCTACAACCCCGACGGCTCGGCCTCGCCCCAGATCCTCGAAAGCAACCAGATAGATCCGAAAAACGAAGAGTATGCCCGCATGATGCAGGGTGCCACCCACTTCAATCCGGTGGATCTGGTGTGCTACATCAAAGACCGTCACGGCCGCAACTTCGATCTGCCGCGCTACGTCGATCCGGCCACCGGCTTTATCTCGTCGAAATCGAGCCACGGCAAAGAGCTGCGCGCAATGGAGCGCCCGGGTCTGTGGAACGGCGCCATGAGCGACTGGAACACGGCATTTGTTGAAGTGCCCATCGACACCTTCAATCCCGTCAAGACGGTCAACGACCTTCTCCGTCCCGTCCATCAGGGCTAATTTTCTGAAAAGTAAAGCTCCCCGCCGGCGGCGTTTTATCGCACCGCCGTCGGGG
>URWH01000171.1 GCA_900551515.1 uncultured Porphyromonadaceae bacterium | reverse complement strand
GTGCTGTTCATGCGGTGGTAATTCAGGTCGGCTCCGGCTGTCAGATAGTATTTCAGAAATCGCGTGAGCTTGCCAATCTTCGTTTCGGTAGTGCTTCTGAAATCGGTCGTGCCTACTCTCTGCAAGGCATCCTCCCGGCCCGACACTATCAGTCGGTCTGGGCTATGATTGAAGGCGAGCCTTGATATGAGGGTCAAAAGCCTTTTGTCGTTGCGTTTCACCAGCTTAAGTTCGTTGATAGCCGAAAATAGCTTGCGGTCCACGCTTTGTCCGAGGTCGTACGACCCCGTTATGGCAGCGTCGGAACTGCCCCACCGGCCGGCTACCGTGAGTTTGTCCTTAAGGTAATAGCCGCGCTTATTCGTTTCGCTGTAAAGCTGGGCCGAAAGGTCGTGGCTTTGCGTTCGTTGTACATTGTTCTGGACGAGATCCGGTATCTGAGGGTCGAAATAATCGGTGTTCTGCCTTGATTTATAGTCGAGCCGGTCGCCCATATAGTTGAGTTTCAGTCGCATCGATGTGTCGCCGGTCTTCCATGCCGTGATCGCATTGGCCAGCCACGACAGGTTGTCGCGCGTGCGTTTCTCGGAGAGCGGCGCGTTTATAATATCCGCCGAGATATATTCGGGCCACAGCGATGCTACATAATCAGCCGAAAACATGTCGTCGAAATCATGCTCATTGATCTCATTTGCCGGATTCCACCCGGTGTTGTCGGCTTTGATGGTGAACATATTCTGTATCTTCGAGGCTATGCGCATGGTGAAAAACGATCCGTCGTAAAGAAATGGCTGCACACCGGCGGCCGCCTGAGCTACGCCCACCCATCGGCTGCGGGCATCGTCCTTAAGCTTCAGATTGATGCCTGCCTCTTCAGGAAACTCAATACCTTCGAGTGCCTTCACAGGCTGATGATTTTCCATTACTTCGACCGATTTGACGTCGGTGTGCGAGATGTTGTTCAGGGCAAGACCATACTGCCCTCCGACAAAATCGTTGCCGTCAAGATAAAACTTGTTTATCGCTTTGCCCTGATATTTGATGGTGCCGTCTTCTTCCACTTTTATTCCGGGCAGCCGTTTGATCACATCGATGATGGCATTGTCTTTGGCGTTGGCATACCGCTCGACATTAAACACCAGCGTGTCGCCTCTGGCGTAAATGTCAGGGGCTTCCACTATGACGTCTCTCAGCTGCGTGGTTTTCGGCTTGAGCCTGACATCCGGAAGTGTCCGCGATTCATATCCCATGCTGCGGAACGATATCGAATCGGCACCCGCTTTCGGTGCCAGCGTGAAGCATCCTTCGCTGTCGGTCGCGGTAAAAGCGCCGCCGCTTTTCACAATTGCTCCGATGATCGGTTCGCCGTCATTTGCATCTCTCACAGTTCCGCGCAGCTTGCCCAGAGTCGTCCCTCTGGCCGGAAGCTGACCGCACAATGTGCAGAGTGTTACCAATATAGCTGTCCGGATCATTATCTCCAGTCCTTTTCAATAAAATCGTAGGGGAGTTCAATCGGGTCGTATGCGTCAAGCATTGGATTGCCGGCTTGGTCAGTCACTGTGACGTGGCCGCCGGTCGAGGTTTCAAAATAGGCATACGGATTGATCTCATAGCGGTGTTTTATGTTGTAAAAGTCGTGACGGCTCACGTTGTTGAATGGCACTTTATAGATTGTGATCGGGCGTTCGGCTTTCGATTTGATGCCTATGCACTCGAATGTGTATTGCTCATTCTTGTCGGATGCTTTCATTATCAGCCCGGGGAGCCCGTGCAGTTTCCACGGTCCCTCGGCAACAGGTATCTCCTCGGTGTAGAACACCGTCCACTCCCGTCCTCCTGACGTGCATCTGGCGCCACTGCACTCATAGCCCAGCACAGTGCACGTACTGTCCGTTAGCTCCCAGTCGATCGCCGGCATATCCTCGTCATATCTGAACCAGTCCATACAGATTTTCTCCGTGTGAGTCAGTTTCCCCTCGGGATAGTTTTTATAAATGGTCATGAACTCTCCCGTGCTGAGTTTCCCTTCGTAGGCAGCGGCCGCAATCTGTTCGCTCGTGGAGTTCATCAGTAGCGAATCAACAGAGAGGTTCTTATAGCTCGAAAATTTCGACAAGCCGCTCGGACCTATCTGGAGTAGCATATTGTCGCCCGACATATTGTCGTCCATCCGCCCCAGCGTGTCTATGCTATAGCGGTAGTCGTAGACAGACTCCATCGTCTCATTGCACAATGTCTCTGTTTCGGGTACGGATGTTGCTAAAATGCACAGCTTGCGGTTTACCACTTTGCCTGAGATGTGTGATGCGCATAGCAAGAAAGTTATGGCGGTAATGATTATTTTCCTCATGTCCATTTGTTTTTATAGGTTATCGTAATCTTGAATGTTGCGGCAAAATTACGGAGCGTTCGACCGTAAGGCAGAAAATAATCATTACTGAATGATTGGGAAATTATTACTAAATTATTACTGCTCCGAAAAAGCCTACAGATTCGCCTCAATTGAATGGCGGTTTTTGCTAATTTTGCCGTATGGAACGAAGGATCAAGACTCTTTATATTATCACAATCATCGCGATACTCGCGTTTCTCGGGATGCAGTCATACTGGCTGTATGTCCGCTATGAGTCAGCACTCAAGGACTACGAACGGATTCTCGGAGATCGTGTCATGCAATGTGTCAACATCTACAATGGTATCCGCGCATCATATATCGAAAGTGCCGACACGACAGATTCTGCGGGGAGTTGCAGGGAGGAGCCGATTTCGATACCCGTATTTCGGCTCTCGCAGCAATATGGCGATACTGTCCGGACTACTCGTACTGCCACCATCGTGACCTATAATTTCTCCATGAACAAGCTGCTCGGGCTGAAGCCGGGCGAAAAGGTCAGCAATGAACAGCGGGAGAAAGCAATAGAGATGGCGAAAAATAATATGGATGCGCCGGCCGATTCTGTCATTTTCGATGCCTCGGGTGCTAAGGATGAGAATGAGGCCTGGATTGCCACGAGAAATGTTCTGACCGAAAGAAAAACGCCCTTCCGTGTCGAAGGGCTTGATTCGATAATGACCCGCGAGGGAATTCGGGCGAATGTGGATCTGATCGTAGCCGACAGTATGGTCTGGAAGCCAAGCGTAAGTTATAATGTGTCTGTTTTCAAGCCGGATGTTGCTCTGATTATACCTTATTCACAATTGGAGGGAAAAACCGTCAGCATTGTCTGTGATATCAATCCGCTCGATGTGTTGCCCGGAATGTGGCATATTTTATTGGTGTCGTTGGCGATATCAGTGTTGCTTATCGTGTGGCTGATATTGCAGTTTTCGACGGTGCTGAAGCTTTCTCGCCTCAACAATATGCGCAACAGTTTTGTCACTACGATGATTCATGAGCTGAAGCGGCCGATTTCCACGCTCATGATGTGCGTGTCGGGGCTCGGAAACAGCAAGATGGTGACTGATGAGGCTACGCGCTCGGAGCTTCTGTCGGAGACGCGTACGGCACTCGACAATCTGTCGGCCTATTTTTCAAAGCTCAGAGACATTACGTTCAACGATGTCGGGCAGATTCCGCTTAACATTCAGGCCGTCAGCCTGAGGGATCTGTTTGATAGTGTGACCGCTGCCGCACCTGTCCCTTCCGGAAAAACGGTGATGTTCGACAATCAGGTGAATGCCGCCATTGAACTCTCTGCCGATAAGTCGCACCTCTACAACATGCACATCAATCTGGTCGAAAATGCTATAAAATATTCAGGACCGTCAGTCACGATAACGGCCAAGACGGAGAAATCTGCCGACAGCGTGATTATCCGCATCTCCGACAACGGCAATGGCATATCGTCAGGCGATCTGCGCCATATTTTCAAGCGGTTCTACCGCGGCCGTGCATCCGAGGGCGATATGCCCGGCATGGGGCTGGGACTGGCCTACGTGAAGCTGCTTGTCGAGGCTCATGGCGGTGAGATCGCGGTTGAGAGTGCTCAGGGCAAAGGTTCGTGTTTCATAATCAGGCTTCCGCAATGACGAAAAAAATAAAAATACTCCTTGTCGACGACGACCATAAAAACTCGATGTTGCTCAAACGCTTCATCGAGGCCGAAGGCTACGACGTGCTGTATGCCGGCAATGGCAGGGCAGGCCTTGAACTGTACCGCTGGGAGCACCCCGACCTTATACTTTTGGATATAAACATGCCTGAGCTCGACGGTTTCGAAGTGGCCGAGGCCATCCGGTCGGTCGACAAAAAGGTCATCATCTTCTTTTTGACCGACCGCACCGATAAGGTCGACCGGTTGCACGGCTTTTCCATCAAGGGCAACGACTATATCCCCAAGCCGTTCTATCCCGAAGAATTGCTGGCCCGAATTAACGAACGCTTTGAAAGCATGACACTCACGCAGGATGTAGTGTTTCAGCTGGGCGACACGGCATTTCGACCTAACCTGCTGTCGCTCACCTACAAGGGCGAAACCCACACACTGTCGGTGCGCCAGTCTGAGATATTGCAGATGCTTGCTGAACACCAGGGCAGTCCTGTCGATCGTGAGGTGATTCTTGAAAATATTTGGGGCGATGCCAACTACTCCAACTCGCTGGCCCTGAATGTACAGATAAGCTACATCAGGCGTCTGCTGGATGACCCGTCGATCATCATTTCCTCATTAAAGAAGAAGGGGTATATTCTTTCCGTAAGGCAGTAACGGCCGCCCGAGCATAGCGGGTAACTATTCAGCCAAAGAACCGATATGCCGGAATGGCTCGCCTTTATCAGACGA
>URWH01000170.1 GCA_900551515.1 uncultured Porphyromonadaceae bacterium | reverse complement strand
CAGATGGCAATCATCAGTATCAGGGAGGGCAGTATGAGGGCAAATGTTGCCGTGAGGCTGCCCAGCACAGCCATGAAACCGCCGTATCCGGCATTGTGCACGGCTGTGTATCCGCAGTAGGTGGCGGAGTTTATGCCTATGGGACCGGGCGTCATCTGGCTTATTGCCACAATGTCGGTAAACTCGCCGGTAGTCATCCAGTGGTAGTTGTATACCACCTCCCTCTGTATCAGGGACAGCATGCCGTAGCCGCCGCCGAACCCGAACAGTCCTATTTGGAAGAAAGTGATGAAAAGGTACAGGAATATCATGACCGTTGCAGTTATTGTTGTCGTTATTATTCAATAGGTCTTATATACCGTCCGTATATGTATCCTGCCGTGCCGGCAATCAGAATGATGAGTACCGGCGACACTCCGACAGCCCATATCGCCATTGCGCACGCTATCGGAATCCAGCAGTTGGTGAGCGTTATCCTTGCTCTTCTGGCAAGGTTGAATGTCGGTACCGCTATCAGTGCCACCACGGCAGGGCGTATGCCGCGGAACATAGCCTCGATAATCTTGTTGTCTTTGAAGCTGTGGAAGAACATTGCGATAAGCAGTATGATGATGAACGACGGCAGTGCCGTGCCGAGGCATGTGCATGCGGCTCCCTTTATCTTGCGCAGTTTGTAGCCTATGAAGATGCTTATGTTTATGGCAAACACTCCCGGACAGCTCTGTGCAATGGCGAGCACGTCGAGAAACTCGTCCTCGCTCATCCATTTGTGCCTCTCCACAATTTCATTCTGTATAATGGGAATCATGGCATATCCACCCCCGAGGGTGAACATGCCGATTCTGAAAAATGTCTTGAATGAAGTCCAGTATATGCCGTTCATCAGTGCTTTGTTCTTTCTTCAACCCACTTGCGTGCGTTTACGAATGCCTCTATCCACGGCGTAACCTCATCGTCGCGGCGGTCGAGCGGATACCATGCGTTCTGCCATGGGAAGATTGCGCGCTCCAAATGGGGCATCATTGCAAGATGTCTGCCGTCGGCAGAGCATATACCTGCCACGTTATAGTCGGACCCGTTGGGATTTCCGGGATAGCCCGCGTGGTTGTATTTGGCGATGATGTTGTACTTGCTTTCATCTTCCGGAAGAGAGAACTTGCCTTCTCCGTGAGCCACCCAGATGCCGAGCTTCATTCCGGCCATCGGTCCGAACATCACCGAGCGGTTTTCGGGGATGGTGACGCCGATGAACTGCGATTCGAATTTATGGCTTATGTTGTGCTCCATCGTGGCTTTGCGCGGATGCTCGGGGCAGATGAGGTTGAGCTCCATCATCAGCTGGCAGCCGTTGCACACGCCGAGCGACAGCGTGTCGGGGCGCTCGTAGAAGCGGCGCAGCGCTTCGCGGGCTTTCTCGTTGTAGCGGAAGCCGCCGGCCCAGCCTTTTGCCGAGCCGAGCACGTCGGAGTTGGAGAAGCCGCCGCAGAACACTATCATGTTCACGTCGTCGAGCGTCTCGCGGCCGCTCATCAGGTCGGTCATGTGCACGTCCTTCACGTCGAAGCCCGCGAGATAGAGTGAGTAGGCCATTTCGCGGTCGCCGTTGACGCCTTTCTCACGGATTATCGCGGCGCGTATGCCCGAAGGCTTGTGCTGTCCGGCCACGAGTGAGCGCGATGCGAGCGAGCCGTCAAACGAGGCGGGGATGCGGAAGCGTAGCGGCTGTTTCTTGTAGTTCTCGAAACGCATGCGGGCGCATTTCTCGCCGCTCTGCACAGCATCCAGGAGATATGACGGACGGAACCACACGTCGCGCAGATAGTCGATTCCGGCCATGCGCACGGTGCCCTGATGCTCGATCATCACAGTGCGTTCGGCATCCGGCTCGCCGATGGCAAGGAAGCGGACGCCGGCATCGGTCAGAAGACGTTCGGCCGACTCGCATTTGTCGTCGGACACCTGAATGACGAGGGCCGGATTCTCGGCGAAGAGTATCTTGACGAGGTCGGTCTCGCCCTGAGCCACGAAAGCGTCGGTGGTGAAATTGATGCCGCCGGTCGTGTTGGCAAACGTCATCTCAAGCAGCGTGGTGATCAGACCGCCGGCCGAAACGTCGTGGGCGGCCATCAGCGAGCCGCGTTTCACGAGGCGCTGCACGGCATTGAATGTCTTTACGAATTGTGCCGGATCGGCCACCGACGGTGTCTGTGAGCCGATGCGGTTAAGGGTCTGGGCCAGTGCCGATCCGCCCAGGGCGAGCGGGGTGCCCGAGAAGTCGATATAGTAGAGTCGTGAACGGCCCGGCTGCAGCACGGGGCTCACCACTTTTCTGACGTCGGTTACTTCACCGGCGGCGGAGATTATCACGGTGCCGGGGGCAAACACTTTCTCGTCGCCGTATTTCTGCGTCATCGACAGCGAGTCCTTACCTGTGGGGATGTTGATACCGAGCGCGCAGGCAAAGTCGCTGCAGGCCTCGACGGCGCGGTAGAGCGCTGCGTCTTCGCCCTGATTTTTGCAGGGCCACATCCAGTTAGCGCTCAGCGACAGTCCTTTGATGTCGCCTTCGATCGGCGCCGTCACGATGTTGGTGAGCGCTTCGGCGATAGCCATCACCGATCCTTTGGCTGAATCGGCGAGTGCCACCTGCGGTGCATGGCCGATGGAAGTGGCAATGCCGCGGCGGCCGCGGTAGTCAAGAGCCACTACGCCGCAGTCGCTCAGCGGAAGCTGTATCTCGCCCTGGCACTGCTGCCGTGCGATCTTGCCTGTCACCGAGCGGTCTACCTTGTTGGTGAGCCAGTCCTTGCAGGCCACGGCTTCGAGCGACAGCACGTCGCGCAGATATTCGTCGATATGGTCGTCGCTGTATTCCGGGTCGGCATATTTCGTTTCGACTGTTGTGTCGGTCATCACTGTCTTGGGCGAGTTGCCGAACATGTCGGCCAAGGCAAGGTCGATCGGCTTGACGCCGTCGCTGCGGCGGAACACGAAGCGGTCGTCGCCCGTGGTCTCGCCGACAACATACATCGGGGCGCGCTCGCGGCGGGCTATGCGCTCCACATAGTCGATATACTGGTCGTCGAGCACCATGCCCATGCGTTCCTGGCTTTCGTTGCCTACGATCTCTTTGGCCGATAGTGTGGCGTCGCCAACGGGCAGCGCGTCGAGGTCGATGCGTCCGCCTGTCTCTTCAACAAGCTCCGAGAGGGCGTTGAGGTGTCCGCCGGCGCCGTGGTCGTGGATCGAAACGATGGGGTTGTCGTCGCTCTCGGCGAGGGCGCGGATCACGTTCGACACGCGTTTCTGCATCTCCGGGTTGGCGCGCTGCACGGCGTTAAGCTCGATGGAGTTGTCGTACTGGCCTGTCTCGACCGACGATACGGCACCGCCGCCCATGCCTATGCGGTAGTTGTCGCCACCCATCACAACGACTTTCTCGCCCGGCTGCGGGGTGCCCTTGATGGCATCTTTCTTGGCCGCGAATCCTACGCCGCCGGCCAGCATGATCACTTTGTCGTAGGCATAGAGACGTCCGTTCTCGTCGTGCTCGAATGTGAGCAGCGAGCCGCAGATCAACGGCTGGCCGAATTTGTTGCCGAAGTCCGATGCGCCGTTGGATGCTTTGATGAGGATGTCGCAGGGTGTCTGGTAGAGCCATACGCGCGGATTCATCATCAGTTCCCAGCGGTGTTCCGGCGTCATGCGGGGGTAGGAGGTCATGTACACGGCAGTGCCTGCGATGGGGAGCGAAGCTCGTCCGCCGCCCAGACGGTCGCGGATTTCGCCGCCGGTGCCGGTGGCGGCGCCGTTGAACGGCTCTACCGTGGTGGGGAAGTTGTGCGTCTCGGCTTTAAGCGAGATCACGGTGTCGATCTCCTTCACGTCAAACATGTCGGGACGGTCGGGGTTCGTCGGGTAGAACTGCTCGATGCGCGGACCCTCGACGAAGGCCACATTGTCTTTATATGCCGAAACTAATCCGTTGGGATTCTCCTGCGATGTCTTTTTTATGAGTTTGAAGAGCGAGAGCGGCTTCTCTTTACCGTCGATTATGAATGTGCCGTTGAAAATTTTGTGGCGGCAGTGTTCGGAGTTCACTTGCGAGAAACCAAACACCTCGCTGTCGGTGAGCGGACGGCCGAGCTTCTCCGACAGCTGGCGCAGATATTGTTCTTCGTCGGCGCTGAGGGCGAGGCCTTCACGCCGGTTGTATTCCGAGATGTCGTCGATATAGACGATCGGTTCCGGCTTGCGGTCGGTCTTGAATACGCGGCTGTTGAGGCCGTCGTAGCGCCGCTGAAGCATCTTGTCAAACGGATCGTCGCTGTTGCGGGTGAGGGTGAATTCTTCGATGCGCGTGATGCCCTGCAATCCCATGTTCTGGGTGATTTCTACGGCGTTGGTGCTCCACGGTGTGATCATTTCTTTGCGCGGACCGATGAATTTGCCTTTGACGGATGTGGAAACGAGAGGGGTGGCGCCGCCAAACAGCCAGGTGAGCTTTTCCTTTTCTTCGTCACTGAAGCGATGGTCGGTCTCAACGGCTATTACTTTAGCAGCACCTTTCTTAAAGAATACAACCATAAAATGTTGGTGTGGATGGTGTTGGATGATGAGAAAATGATGTTGCGATCGCGCGGACGCAGGCATTTCTGCCGCATTCATTTGCGTGTCGACTGCAAAATTAGCAATTTTTCACGACACGACAAAGATAAAAAAGCTGCCGGATTGCATCGCAGATTAAACAAGCAAGTGCGAATTTACAAAAATCATCGAGACCATTCACCA
>URWH01000169.1 GCA_900551515.1 uncultured Porphyromonadaceae bacterium | reverse complement strand
GATGGAACCCCATCGCTCCCTCATGACCTGAAGAAAATCACTCAACGATTGACCGCCCTGCCGTTAACATTTATTGTCTAACCGGCTCTAATGTGTGCGCCGGAGGAGGATAATGCGGCATATTGTACTAAAATTTAGTTAAAAAGTCGCATATTCAGCCGATATGTAGAGAACTATTGGAGATTAATGACTATTTTTGGCTGAAAATAGGAGAGTCAAACATCCAGAAAAGCATATCATGCAACAACAGATACATTCGGTAGACCCGGGAAACCTAAACAAATATTCGGCTCAGTTCAGCAGCTTCGGCTCAGATTATGTGTTTTCGCGCGTGACGAAAACCGATCAGTTTGCTGAGTTTACGTCGGAAACGATGCGTCTTGGCGGCGTCACGATGGTGCTTTGCCTCAGCGGGACTATCGACATCAACGTCAACCTGGCGTCGTATCGCCTGACACCCAACACGCTGATGGTGCTCGGCACGGAGTCGGTGTTCAGCGTGCAGCAGGTTGACTGGGACAATCTGGATGCGTATGTGTTTATCATCTCGCCGGAGTTTATCCGCGACATCAATTTCGAGATCAACATCATGACGACGATGAGCCTGACGCCCAACCGTCCGCCGCTGCTCAACCTGTCGGACGAGGAGGTGAAGCTGATGATACGCTATTTCGAACTGATACATTACAATACGGTCGACAACACCGACGCGCGCTATGTGCGGTCGATATCGCGTTCGCTGATAGCGGCGGCGGTGTATCAGCTGATGCAGTTTGTGAGCAACCACACGGAGTCGGGCGCGCGCACCCCTGCCCTATCGCGCCGCGCCACATATCTGAAAGAATTCATGCATCTTGTGGCCCAACATCACAGGAGCGAACGCGGGGTTGCGTTTTATGCGTCGAAGCTCTTCATCTCGCCCAAATATCTGTCGCTCATCATCAAGGAGAGCACAGGGCGGTCGGCAGCGGAATGGATCGACGATTATGTGATACTGGAGGCCAAGAATCTGCTGCGTTTTTCGGGGAAAAACGTGCAGCAGGTAGCTTATGAGCTGAATTTCTCCAATCAGTCGTCGTTCGGGAAATATTTCAAACACCTGACCGGTATGTCGCCGACGAAATTTCAGCGGTCGTAAAGTGTTAAAATCGAGTGTCGGACGACACTAATGTAGCCACATTTTATGTTAATTTTTGTGTAAACGCTTGGCAAATCATATGGTAGTTTATATCTTTGTCAAGCAATTGATAGGTTATGCGTTTTACGGTTTTCAGCTCGCAGCCGGATAAATATCCGGATAAAAGAAAACCGAGCCATATATAAAAGGCACATTGATGCATAAGACCGTCAATGCCGGAGTTTCGTGCTTCGCGCAGTGTTTCTGCATGTATGGACACCAGCACGGAGATCCGCACAAAAAAAGACAATAGTTGTTTTATAGATAATTGTGTATTTGAAGCTTAAGGGAAGTCGTGAGACTTTCCTTTTGTTTTTTGTTGGGGTGTCGATGCGCCCTGCCATCCGGACGGATGTGCTGACGGGGGCGCTGACGGGGGCGCTGACGGATGTGCTGACGGGTTGGCGCGGGGAAGGAGGAAGGAAACGAGGTAAGAGCAGTAGGAGGAGTCAGCGGTTGAGCCAGAAGCTGCGGGTGAAGAGGATAAGGACGGTGAAGAGCTCGAGACGTCCGATGAGCATGAGGGCGGAGAGGACCCATTTGCCGGCGGCGGGGACGATGTCGAAGCTGCTGCCGTAGCCGGTGACGCCGGCGCCCATGCCTACGTTGCTGATGCAGGAGAAGGCGGAGAAGAAGGCGTCGACGAGGGGAAGGCCGATGGCGGTGAGGATGATGCCTCCGACGAGGATCACAAGCACGTAGATGCAGAGGAATGCGATGACTTTCGAGACGATGTCGGGCGCTATGACTTTGTGGTTGATGCGCACTCTCATGATGGCGTTGGGGTGGATGCAGCGGTAGAGCTCGTTGCGTGTGTTTTTGAGGAGGAAGAGGATGCGGTCGATCTTGGCGCCGCCGCTTGTGGATCCGGCGCATGCGCCCGTGAACATGATGACGAACATGAGGGCGATGACGAATGGCCCCCAGGCTTCAAAATTGCACACCGAGAGGCCGGTGGAGGTGATTGCCGAGACGATCTCGAAGAGGGGATAGATGGTGACGTCGCGCCATGTGTTGACTTGGCCGCGAGCTATGATGTTGATGACGAAAGCCACGAATAGCAGTGCGATGATGGTGACGTATGCTTGGAAAACGTCGTTGTCGCGCAAGGACCGCGAGTTGCCGTTGAGGGCTTTGATGAGCAGGGCGAAGCTTGTGCCGCCGAGAAACATGAAAACGGTGACTACGATGGTGACATAGTCGGAATGGAAATAGGCCAGGCTTTCGTCGTGGCTCGAGAAGCCTCCGGTGGATATGGTGGAGAAGGCGTGGCACACAGCATCGTAGGCCGACATGGGGCCGAAATAGAGGAGGGCTATGAGGATGACGGTGAGGATGATGTAGAGTCCCCAGAGGTTTTTGGCTGTCTGGCTGACGCGCGGGCGGAGCTTGTCGTGGGTGATGCCGGTGACTTCGGCGTTGAACATCTGCATGCCTCCCGAGTGGTTGAGCATCGGGATGACGGCGAGGGTGAAGAGTATGATTCCCATGCCGCCGATCCATTGCATGAGGCTGCGCCACATGTTGATGGCGTGGGAGAAGCCTTCGGCAGAAGCGAATGCCGAGCATCCGGTGGTGGTGAATCCCGACATGGCCTCGAAGAATGCCGAGCTCACATCCATATTCTCTTTGGTGTGGCAGAGCAGAAAGGGCATCATGCCGAAGATGGAGAAGCATATCCAGATGAGTGCGGTGAGCAGAAAGCCCTCGTATTTGCCCATGTTGTGACGGCCTCGGCGGAGTCCGATAGTCAGCGCGAGGCCACAGATGAAGGTGATTGCAGCGGTGATTCCGAAAGCGGTGACGTCGGATTCGTGGAAATAGATCGCCGTGGCGAGTGGGATGAGTAGGAATCCCGATTCGATCATCAGAAGCCATCCGATGATGCGGAAAATCATGCTGTAGTTGATTTTACGGAAATGGGAAGCCATAATCGGAGGAAGTGTATCAGTTGAACAGACGCTCGATTTTGTGAATGACCCCCGAGAGGCAGAACACGACGACGCGGTCGCCGGCCATGATCTGTGTGTTGCCGCCTACGAGCATGCCGTGGCCGTTGCGAATCAGACCGGCGATTGTCATGTCTTTTGACAGGGAGAGATCTTTGACGGGAGCCTTTGTGACTTTCGATCGCGGCTTCACTTCGATTTCGGCAACGTCGGCGTCGGCGAGTGCCATGAATTTCGATGAGTCGGTGTCGTCGTCGAGGAGCATCTGGAAAATGCGAGCCGAGGCGAGGAGCTTTTTGTTGATGGTGGTGCCGATGTTGAGGTTTTCGGCTTCGGAGATATATTGGATGTCCTCGACTTCGGCAACTGACTTGCCGACGCCCGATTCCTTGGCGGTGAGCGATGTGAGGATGTTGGTCTCGGAGCTGTCGGTGAGAGCGACGAAAGCGTCGGTGTCGTCGATGCCCTCTTCGCGGAGAATGTCGATGTCGCGTGCGTCGGCGTTGGTGATACCGGCGTTGGGGCAAAGCTCGGCGAGGCGTTCGCAGCGGCGGCGGTCGATCTCGATGATGTGGAAGCGGAAGCGTTCGGGTGCCATGTTGATGAGACGCACGGCGATTCGTGAGCCGCCCATGATGAGCACTTTGCGAATGTCCATCTCCTTCTTGCCGCAAAGCATGCGAAGGTCGTCGACGCCGGCGGCTGTCGTGGTGACGTAGATGATGTCGCCGGGCCGGATATAGTCGGAGCCACGCGGGATGATCGTTTCCTGATGTCGCTTGATTGCCGAGACGTGGAAGTCGCGGCTGCGTGTGGCGAGGTCTTTGAGCTGGATGCCGGCCAGCGGGGCGCTTTCGCGTATCTTCACGCCGATGACAATGAGCTGTCCCTCATGGATCTCGAACCAGTTGCGCACCCAGTTGCACTGGAGCGCCTTGAGGATCTCGCGAGCGGCAAGCAGCTCGGGGTAGATCAAGACGTCGACGCCGCGCATGCGGAAAAATTCGGCGTTGTTGCTGTGCATGAACTCGTAGTTGTCGATGCGTGCCACCGTTTTGCGGGCGCCGAGGCTTTTTGCTATCGAGCAGGCAAGGACATTGACGGTCTCCTCGGGAGTGACGGCGATGAACAGGTCGCATTTGCGCACCGAAGCCTCGCGCAGCACGGCGAAGGTCGTCGAGTCGCCCTCGACGGTGATCACGTCGGCCAGACTGCCCACCTCGGAGAGCAGCTTCTGGTCGCTGTCGATGATGGTGATGTCGTGGCCGTTGCCACTGAGCATTTTCGCCAGATGGCTTCCCATTTCGCCCGCACCCGCAATAACGATTTTCATACCGGATTTACTCTGTCAGCATACGCCCGGATCATTCCGGGCAGCATTTTTGCAATTAATAACACAAATGTATAAATTTGCATCGGAACACCCAAATTTCCACTATTAAATTTCAGTTACCATGCCAACCTGGTTAATCATAATTCTTTTGGCGATTCTGGCCGTCGGACTTTTCGTCCTGGCCATGTCGCTCACCCTGATTTTCAAGGGACACCACATCGACTCCGAAATTTCCACCAACGAAAACATGCGCAAACTGGGTATCAAATGCGCCGTTCAGGAGACCCGCGAACAGATGACGGGACTCGAAGATTGCGCATCGGAGCCCGGATGCTCGGGC